>NZ_JBFTMK010000626.1:0-2679 GCF_056396965.1 Pseudomonas sp. 05N434 | reverse complement strand
GAACGTGCCTCAGTCGGCTTCGTCTCTATTTGCGCGCCATGCCAGCGCCAGTGATAAACGTGACTAGCGCCAATGGCGTAAAGCCGATGTATCCAATGCTTGYCACGCTTCGGAGTGACACAGTTGATCCTTCGTCAGCCAGAGTCCTGCGTGTGGGCACAGGGACTCGGCGGGGAGTGCCAGCAGGTCGCTCAACTTCATTGCGCTGATTGAGCCTCGGTCTCTTTCATCCTCGGCTTCCCAGTCGCGCAGAAATAGACGCACCTTCAAGACATTGGCATTAAAACCTTCAAACTGTGGTCGATTGTGGAGCCACTGAGGTGAATGCCTCAAGGTTCGCTCCTGGACATCCAACAGCAAGATCTGCCATGCCAAGCGACCTCCGTGGTCATCGTCGACGTTGGTATGGAGTCGAGTCAGCGCGAGATAGCGTGCATCCTCGGACCAGATCATCGAGGGCGCGAGATGGCTGATGGCGCAACCGGACGCCGTCAGCAAATGCCCGCCCAGGCGTGGGCTCTGGACGCGTAGCCAACTGTCGGCGTATTCGGTTTCACAACCGAACAGCCACGCGGCATCTTTATCCATCGGTGCTGGCTGGACAAAGTTTCCATCGGCGATTGCAGACTGTGGCTGTTGAACCAGGCGCCAATCGGGGAGGGCGTTCAGGCCTTGTTGGCTGACATTGAGCTCACACCACTCGTAGTAAAGCCGCGAGTCCTGTCGATACTGGCAAAACGCAGCGGCATCGTCCGCCTCGGGTGGCGATTGATCAAAGCGCTGCAATGGACTGCTTTGCCGATCCTGATCCAGGCGACCTCGAATCACTGCCAGGCTCAGTCTCGGCCCACGAAAGTCCAACAATCGTGCGACCAACAGAGGAGGGCTGTTCATCAATTGTCGTTCCTGTGCGTCGACCACCACCACGTGACCTGCTGTGGCGGGCGGCAGGGCGAACGGTATTAATGCGATGTAACGTCCAGTGTCTGAAACTCGATGATCGAGCAGCCAAACGCCCGGTAACTCCCAGCCCCCAATCCTGCAGGTATAACCCCCGAGCCCCAGGCTGTTGTCTTGCCGCCAGCTAAATTGAGCCCGCGTATCATCAGTCAATGGTGCCGACTCGACCATCGTCGCGCCTCGCTGTCCATCACCCAACAGAGGCACGGCCAACCGCACGCGAGTCAGGTGCCGCTGCGCAACCTGCACCCGGCCGTTCGGATCATGGCCCACCTGAGACTCACAGTCGCTGTGTATGCTGTACAAGCCATAACCATAGCGACCGCGATCAGGCTGCGGGTAGTCGAAGTAAGACGATAGCCGCAGGTAATGGTCATCCAGCTCCAGGGGGGCGCTCCAACCCACGGAAGGTTCGCTGTCGGCGGATAGCCACGGACAAGGCAATGCTTGCCAGCCGCGGTCTACGTGCCAGAGCCAGTATTCGAGGGCTTGCGGTTGCTCATCATCCATCCGTGCATGGCAAGCGAACGAGCGACTATCGTGATTCCAGATGATTGAGGTATCGGCCCTGATCAGCAACGAAGTGGGCTCACCGTTTATGCTCACGCGGTATTCCGGGCTCATCAGCGGGGCGCAAGGCTGTGGCAATTCACGCAGGCTGGCCGGCAGCGCCAGACAAGCGTCCAAACTTTGCTGACCATCGGGAGACGTATGCCGGAACGCGTCGAGCGCAAGGTTTTTTTGCCAGTCACCAGGCTCAACCCAAAGGTCAATAACGGGCACCAGGCTAACCTTTTCAGCCGTCGTCAGCAGTTGCTCCAGGCTGATCTCCCGTGCGCCGTTGTCGACCAGAGGACTGTAACGCCCACTCAGGATGCCGTCGTTAAAGGCATCCAGTTCCCAAAATTCATCACACGAACACTGGTAAAGCTGACGCAACTGTCGATCCAGAATCACCAACCCCCAGGCTTGGCGCGAGGGTAAAGGCGCGGCGAAATAACGTCCGTCATTCGAGAAGCGAGCCGACGACCCAAGGCCCTGGAGCAGCACCCCATCTGGAAATAGGTAATCGCACAGGACGGGCCCGCCCATGGCGATTTCGCTGTAGTTGAACACCCTGATGGGCTCGCCCTCGGGAGTTTGCTGAGGTTCGTCCCCACCCCAGGCACTGGCGCCACCTGAAGACTGACCAGGCGATAGCGGTGACGACTTGGCCTGTGTTTTATCGACCAGGCCAAAACGTCTTTCCAAGTGACTGACGCAAGCCAGCCCGAAGAACATCACAGCCGCTGCCCCCGCAATATCCCAGTACGCCGGCAAAGCCCTGCCCAGATTAAAACCCAGGCCTAGTGCGGCAGAGGTCATCAGCCGTGCAGCCCCTCGGCCGGTTCGTTGCCAACCGGCCCGCGCGGTCAGCCACATTAAGGCAGTACAACCCAGTACCACACCGAGTGCCCATAACAGCGGTAGTACCGCCACGAGGAAAATCGGGATCAACAGTACGGMGATTTGCCAAAGTAGATCGAGCAATAATCGAGGCAGGCTTTTTTCGTCAGTACGTTGATCCGAAGAGTGAGTCACCATTACCTCGAGAATAAATGGGCGATTTCAAATAAGCGTGTTTGCGTAAAAGAGAGATGCTGAGTTACCAACGACCAGCCTGACCGAGGCTGGGAGGTGGGGAGTTTATCAGGATTGGGCTTGCGGGGCTCAGGCTGT
>NZ_JBFTMK010000625.1:0-4613 GCF_056396965.1 Pseudomonas sp. 05N434 | reverse complement strand
AGGTACGGCGGATATCCAAGTCACTCACCCAACCAGGAAATTACGTCGCCTGGTTTGATACCTCGCATGCCTTAATCGTTGAAAAAATAGTGATTGCCACCGGCATTGGCGCCCAACGTAAACCGCCCAAAATAACAGGAACACCTGCGCCCGGTGTTGAATACTCACAAGTTATCGAAGGTATCGAATTTCTTGAAGACGAGGAGCAACAAGTTCCCAATATTGACCGCGCTATCTACGGCGGTAGCGCCACCGCCGCCTGGGTGGTCGATATTGCCAGCAAACACTCGCCAAAGATGAACTGGCTTGCCCGCCCCGGCGGCTCCGAATTCACGGGAGCAGTACTGCCTGGGGCCAGGAATGCAAAGATCATCAAGCTTTGCGAAACTCACAACCTGCAGTTATTAAAAGAGGTTACCGAGGTCGAATATGTTGGTGAACGGTTGCATATACACGTCAAAGACGAAGATTTCTGTTATATCGCCGATCAGTTCATTTATTCATTAGGCGGGGACGACAACCCTACTGTTACGGATCATATCTATCAGGTAATGGACCCAGACATCAGGGATGACCTTTCTCCTATCCTCGACGCCAGCGGTGCATTAGGCACGCAATACAAAAGTGTATTGGCACTGGGCACCAGTGACAACGGAGTGATGATTGTCGGTGCTGCCACTTACAACTTCACCGCCATGACAGTCAATCCYACCTCAGGAAAACCGGTTCCCACTAAAAAGAAACCGGCACCCATGGCCCATTTACCCTGGAATGCTCAAGTTCCCGATGGTATCGCCGTGGTGGTGGCCAGTATTTCTGCCCTGAACCACTATATTCCCATCAAACAGCGTCTGACACTCAACTATCAGAACACCTATCAGGAATATGCCATTACTGAAAACAACACCAACATAAATCTGGCAGACGCCAACCAATTAGCCGTATTGTTCACCTTAATGTTTGACGAGTTATCGGCCAATCAGATCAACGATCTTGTGATTCGGACCATCATGGCCCGCAGCAGAAAAACCAAGGGTAGCACTGAGGTATTCGGCCTCAGCAAACGCGACTTCTACAACCTTATCAAGTCGAGAATTAGTTTCATATCAGACACTTCAATAGATGAACGCTGCTCATTGGCCGGACTTAAGCTTAGTTGATGCCGCCGCGCCAAGAATGGTTCGCTGCGAAGCTGATTCATTGACCACCTGAGGCTACTTGATGCCCCGCTCCGTCGATGCCACCACCAGCCTTTCCCTCACCGCCGCCTCGCTGTCGGCGCTTTACCCTGAATCCCTTTCCGGCGAAGAGGCCCTCAACCAGCTCGGCTCGCAAATTCTCAACGGCCTCAACGACGGCTCCTCGCTCACCCTGACCACCGCCGTCGCCACCCACGTCACCGCCACCCTGCACAACGACGCCCTCACCCGCCCGCTGGACGCGCTGGTCGCCGAAATCCGACAACTCCCCGCCGACGCCACCGCCGAGCGCTATCAGCTTGTACTAAGGCCATGGCTCTGGTGGCTGACCCTTGCCAGCAACAACCGCGTGTTCCAGAACCTCAGCACTTCAGACATCGTCACCACGATTTTCAAGGCCCACGCCTTCACCGACTTCAAGCTCTCACTCACCGGCAGTTACACCCCGCGCGAATACTGCGTGCAGTACGGCGAAACCGATTTCGCGTTCGTCTCGCGGTTGCTGGAGGAAGAAGGGATTTTCTGGTTTTTCACCCATGAGGACGGCAAGCACACGCTGGTGCTGGGTGACAGTAACGATGCGTTTGTGCCGATTCCCAATGGACCCAAGGTCAGCTATCTCGGCCAGCAACTGGGCGAACGTGAACTGCACGGCATTCGCTCCGGGCAGGTCTGCGTTCAGGCCGTGGCTGGTGTGTATCGGTCGACGGATTATGAATTCACCACCCCGACCACATCGCTGTACGGCCAAGCCGAAGCGGTGGCCGGGCCGCGTTCGATGTATGAGCATCCGGGCGGCTACAACGCCAAGGCGCGCGGCGATGCATTGACCAAGCAGCGGGTCGACGGCTTGCGCAGTCAGGAGAAACGCTTTGTCGGTGAAAGCGACTGCCGCTGGCTGGTGCCGGGGCACTGGTTCACCCTCGCCGGGCACGATGATTCAACGTTGAACATCGATTGGGTAGTGACGGCGGTGACACATGACGCCAGTCACGACAGCTATCGCAATCGCTTCGAGGCAATCCCCAAGGCCACGCCGTACCGCCCGGAACGCATCACCCCCAAACCGCGCATGCACCCGCAAACGGCAATTGTCGTCGGCAAGTCGGGCGAAGAAATCTGGACCGACGAATACGGCCGGATCAAGTTGCAGTTCCCTTGGGACCGCGACGGCAAGAACGACGAAACCAGTTCCTGTTGGGTGCGAGTTGTATTGCCCTGGAGCGGCAAGGGCTTCGGCATGCAGTTCGTGCCGCGCATCGGCCAGGAAGTGATCGTGACCTTTATCGATGGCGATCCGGATCGACCGCTGGTAACCGGCTGCGTCTACAACGGTGACAACGCGCTGCCCCGATGAAACCCTGACCGTGAAGAACGCTCGCACGCGCACGGTGAAGGACGGCGACGAGACCGTGACCCTGGAGAAAGGCAAACGCAGCGTGACCATCCAGACTGGCAGCGACACGCTCGATGTGAAGGACAGCCGCACGGTGACCGTGGGCGCCGACCAGACCCACAGTACCGGTGGCAATTACACGCACAAGGTCACCGGAGATTACAGCCTGACGGTGGACGGCAACCTGACCATCAAGGTGACCGGTACCCTGACCTTGCAAAGCGGCGGCAGTTTTTCGATCAAGAGCGGCGCCGATCTGGCGGCCGAGGCCAGTACGTCGATCAGCCAGAAGGCCGGGACCTCTCTGAGCAATCAGGCTGGCACCTCGCTGGAAAACAAGGCCGGCACGACCATGACCAACGATGCCGGGATCAGCCTGACCAACAAGGGCGCYGCTTCGCAGACCGTGGATGGTGGCGGCATGCTGACCATCAAGGGGGGTCTGGTGCAGGTCAACTGATCAGGAGAAGCCATGGCCATCACGCCGCTGGATTTGCAACAGAACGATAAACAGCTCAAAGGGCGCCTGCTCGATGGCYAGCTCGACGGTGCGCTGCACATCAAGGATGACGGGCGTGCGCAGGCTGATTTGCACTACAGCCACGGCGAGCTGCAAGGCACCACCCTGCTCTACCACCCCAATGGCAAGGTCTCGGCGCAGTTGCCGTTTGTGCGTGACAAGCTGCAGGGGGTTGCCAGTTTCTATGCCCCCGAAGGCAGTCTGCAGCGCAAGGCAACTTATCGCCGAGGGCTGTTGCATGGCGAGGCGTTCAATTACTTTCCCGATGGGCAACTGGCGGAGGTCGAGTTTTACCGCGACGGCGTGCGCGACGGGCGCTATCAACGCTTTCATCCGAACGGCAAGCCGGCCGTCGAGGCTCGATATCTCAACGGTCAATTGCTGGAACCGGAACAGGGCTTCGCCAGCGACGGACGACCATTGGACGCCGACGGCAAGCCGATCTCACGGGTGCGCTGGTGGTTCAGACGCTGGAGCGATCCTTCTCAAGCCTGAGCTCTGTAGCAGCTGCCGAGCAACGCGAGGCCGCGTTCGGCTGCGAAGCAGTCGCAAGTCCGGCTGACGCAGTCTGCCTGATGTACCGCAGTCTCAGGTTTTACGACTGTTTCGCAGCCGAACGCAGCCTCGCAAGCTCGACAGCTGCTACGGCCAAACACAGGCTTCGCCAGCTGCTACAGAGGTTGTGGCGATCAGGGAATCAGCATCTGCATCTGCCCCGGCATCACGATTTTGATCACTCCGGCCCAGTTGCACATCAAGGTGCTGTTGGCATCGATGGCCGGCATGCCGCCCAGCAGCAGGGTCGGCGCGCCGCCAGGGATCCATGGGGTGGCGGTGGCCGGGATGCACGGCATCGGTGTCAGCACGCCAAGTGCCGCGGCGGTGGCGGCCGCGACCATCGGGTTGGCCATGCTCATGCACGTGCCGAACGGCATGACGTTCACCAACGGAATGTGGTCCATGATGTTCGCCGCCGGCATGCCCCCGGTCATTGTGCGGTTCACTGGCAGCACGTTGAGTACCGCCGGCGCCGCGCCGAAACTGCATTGCAGGGTCGCGGTGGCGCAAACTTGCGGACAGCCCATGTTGAATCTCCTTCCTGGAAGCGACGCTCCCTGAACCATAGTCCGCCGCGCCTGTTCGCGCACATCAGGAACGCTGATTATCCGGCAACACGCTAACCTATAAGACCGTGCCGCGCTTGTGGCCACCCCGGCGCGCCATTAGATTAGTCAATGATGTCTGGCCTCCAAAATAAGCAGAAGGGATAAGCATGGCGCTTACTGACCAGTCCACCCGTATCCGCTCTGGCGAAGAACTCGATGCCAGCCTGATCGATCCATACCTCAAGGCSCACATTCCGGGTCTGAGTGGTTTGCCTGTGATCAGCCAGTTTCCGGGCGGTGCGTCGAACCTGACTTACCTGCTGGAATACCCCGAACAGGAATTCGTCCTGCGTCGGCCGCCGTTCGGCCACAAAGCCAAGTCCGCCCACGAC
>NZ_JBFTMK010000624.1:0-2731 GCF_056396965.1 Pseudomonas sp. 05N434 | reverse complement strand
TTTTGGTGGTTGTTGGAAAGATGCTACTCAAGAGACAGGCGCAAGGGTTTACCGGGTCAGATAGTCGTAGTTCTGGAACGTATCGCTATGGCTGTAGCCCTGCTTGCGCGCCTTGCGCAGGTCAACCTGATTGAGCACTACACCGAACACCGGCGCGTGGCTCTGTTGCAGAATGGCGAGGCATTTCTGCACCTGGCTGACCGGTGTGCTTTCGGCTTTGATCACGTAGATCACCGCGTCCGAATGCTTGGCCAGCAATAGCGCGTCGCTGACCATTTGCGCAGGCGGGGAGTCGATGATGATGCGCTGGTAACGCGACTTCAGCGCTTCGAGCAGGGGCGCCAGGCACGGCGAACTAAGTAGATCAAGCGGCGGGGGCGCAAGCTTGCCGGCTGGCAACATGTCTAGATTGCCGACAGTCCGGATACAGTCTTCGAGTCGGGCGGTACCCGCCAGGACATTGGCCAGCCCCGGGCTGTCTGCCGGAAAATCGAAATTGAGCGAAAGGCTGGATCGGCGCATGTCGGCATCGATCAACAGGACCCGCTCCAGCAATGCAAGCGAGTAAGCCAGGTTGTTGGCAATGGTGCTTTTACCTTCATCGGCCATGGTCGAGGCAACGAGCACTACCTGCGACGGCTTTTCTCCACTGTGCAACATCAGCCAGGTGCGCAAGTTGCGAATGGTCTCGCAAAAACGCGGATGCTCGTTGTCGTCGAACAATCGCGCCAGTTGCCGGCGGCTTCTCTTCGTGACCAGCGGCACCACACTGAGCAGGGGGATATTAAGCATGCTTTCGACCGCTTCGTCGGTCTTGAAGGTTTTGTTCCGGGCTTCGGATATTAATGCCAGCGCCATGCCGATCAGCGCGGCCGCGATGGCGACAATCACCATGATCAGTGTTTTACGGGGTTTGCTCGGTTCCAAAGGCACAATCGCTGGGTCGACGATACGCGCTTTGGTGGAATCCATGTCTGAGGTGGCCGCAGTTTCCTTCAAGCGAGTGATGAAGGTCTCATACAACGCGCGACTGCTGTCGACTTCTCGCTGTAACTCACGCAGCTGGAACTCCTTGCGCGAGATATCCTGTATCTGCGTCTTGTTGCTGTTGAATGATTTATGCAGTGAGCTTTCACTGGCCTTGGCTAGCTGGTAATCCTGTTCGATGCTGGCAACCACCTGTCGAACCTGTACACGCAAACTGTCGGTGGCCGTACGCAACTCGGCGAGGGCGGCGATCAGGGTCGGATGTTTTGGACCGTAACGCCCGGACAATTCTTCGACCTTGGCTTGAGCCTTGGCCTGTTGTGCCTGGAATTTCTGCACCAAAGCGTTGCTCAAGACGGCGGGCACACTGGAGAGTCTGCTCAGATCGCCATTGCTCAGGGCCTGGACCTGACGGTACCGGCTCTCGGCTTCCGCCAGGTTACGGCGGGCATCGATCATGCGGTTGCCGGTCATTTCCAGTTCGTTGGCGCTGATGGTGGCAACACCGCCGACATCGACCAGGCCTTGTTCTTCCCGATAAGCCTGAAGCTTGTCTTCGGCAATGCGCAGGTTATTACGCAATTCGACCAGGCGTGAATTCATCCAACTGGCGTTGGTCTGCGAGGACTTCAGGCTATTGTCGAACTGGCTATCAATGAAGCCTTGGGCAATCGCATTGGCGGTTGCGGCCGCCAGGTCAGGGTCGGGCAGCAACACCTCTATGTTGAGCAGTTGGCTCTTGCCGACGAATTTGACGTCGGTGCGCTTCATGAGGTTCTGCGTGACCTCATTGAAAATGTCGGTTTCAGTGGGCGTTACCTGTTGGGGTATCAAAAAGTCCAGTGCCGGCCACCACTGGCCAAGATCAAGGTTTGCCAACCATTCGCGTGGCGTAAACCATGACTGCGGTTGCTGGCGGGGATCGGTCACCGGGTTAGTGGTGAGGTTGAGCTTTTTGACGGCGCGTTCGGCCAAGTCCCGCGATTGCAGAAGCGCCAATTGCGTCTGCAAGTAATCGACGGTACCGGAGCTTGAGTCCGTGACTTGCTGGAAGGTCAGCAGTGGTGGCGTTTTTTCTTTGATCAGCAGGGTGGCGCTGCCGATGTACTGCGCGGGAATGAATGACAGAATGGCCATCGCAAGCGCACAGGCAAGCAGCACCAACCAAGCGATTTTCCAATGAGCACGCCAGATCACCCTCCAGAATTTGAGCAGGTCAATGGTGTCCTTCTCCTCGCCATGCTGCTGGTGCTGAGGCAGATGCGCCTGGAGCGGACGTTCAACGTAGATGCTTGGGCTGTTATCCATGATTTAGAAAAAGCCTTGTGCAATGGAGATGGTGTCACCGGGAGCGATGGCGGTGCTGCGCGTGACCGTATCGGTCAATGGTGGTGAGCCATCGCCGCGCACGATGGTCACTCGCTTGATCGAGGCCCGTTCGGTCAGGCCACCGCCCAGTGCAATAGCTTTTTCCAGTGTCAGCCCGGGCTCGTATGGATAGCTGCCGGGCTTTTGTACTTCGCCATTGATGTAGAACGAGCGGTAGACGATCAGGTTGAGGCTGACCTTGGGGTCGACCAGGTAACCTTGCTTGAGCCCGTCGACGATGATCTTTTCCACCTGATTGGGGGTGAGCCCCTTGGCGGAGATCTCACCCAGGAACGGATAGGAAAATGTACCGGCGTCATTGAGGCGGATTTTGTCGAAGCTTAAATCCCGTTCTCCGAATACGGTGATGCGCCGC
>NZ_JBFTMK010000623.1:0-2742 GCF_056396965.1 Pseudomonas sp. 05N434 | reverse complement strand
TTTCTATTTTATGCTATGCAAGGGTTTGGGGCTTTTAGTCCTGAATAAAGGAGTGCGGGTTAACTATACGAGAAAGGTTGGGCATTTTGCGATGTTCTTGCTGCCCAGCCTTTTCTTTGTGTTATTCAACATTCAAAGTACCCATGAGCGATTACTGTTGTCTGTGGTGTCCACGGCTATTTTATTCTTGGGCATGTGCGGGTGGGCGCGTCGTCGTTATCTGACTGCACAGCATATGTTTGCGAGTATTGATCGTCCGGAAGACTCGCCTCATACACTTTCCTGGTTGGTAAGCCAAACCGTGGCGGGCTTGCTGGTATTGTGGGTGACGCAATATGTCTGGTTGGCAGTCGGTGTTCCGATTGAGTTGATTTACATCACCATTTTAGCCACCACCTTTGGTGATGGCTTGGCAGAACCTGTCGGTATCCGATTTGGAAAACACGAGTATGTTGCCAAAGGATTTTTTGTTGACAAGAAATTCAAAAGAACCCTGGAAGGGTCCGCAACCGTATTCGTGATGTCGATGTTGTTTTGTGTGTTGTTCAAGGATTATTTTGAATGGCATCAGTTTGTACTGCTGTGTGCTGTTTTTCCTCTTGCCCTTACCTTGACGGAGGCAAAGTCCCCTCATACGTGGGATACACCGTTTCTGTTTATTGTCGGTAATGCGATTGTAACGGGAGTCTATCTGCTGTGATTTATTTAATACGTCACGCCTCACCGTTGGTCAATTACGGGCGTTGCAATGCCGCCTCGGCGAAAGTGCTTCTGGCAGAATATAACCAGACCTCAAATATCGATGAGGATGAAGTTACAGGTTTCTTGAAGCGTCCGGATTTGTCGCAGCCACTTTTGGCCTCCGAGGCCACCGTCATTTCCTCGCCGGTCAACAGAGCTTATGCAACGGCGTGCAAATTATTCAAAGTTTCGCGTATTCAACAAGATAGTCGATTACAGGAGTACGACCTGCGGGTAAGCGCCATTCCTTTCCTGAGATTGGGGTTAAGGCAATGGTTCGCTCTGCACAGAGTTCTGTGGCTGCTGGGGATTTCGTTGGGAGCTGTCTCCCGAAAAGCAGAACACCTTCGGGCTGTAAGTGTCGCCGATGAGCTTTACAAATCCAGCGCCGGGAGAGGGAAGACGATGATTGTCGTATCCCACGGTATGTTTCTCAGAACCGTCAGGAAAACACTGCAAAAACAGGGCATGCAGGCTCACACGGTTTATCGCTCAGGGTGTTTCTCGGTCGAGTCTTTAACACCATGAAAGGGATTGCGTACACGTGAAGAAGTTACTGCTTTTAGGGGCCAGCGGTTTTATCGGACAGGGTGTCTACGAGGTCCTCAGCCAAGTGAAGGATATTCAGCTTATCCGCCATTCACGCTTGCCGAGGGCTGGTTATGATGCTTGCGAAATCGGCTCTGCGGAGTTTATAAAATTAGTTAACGATAGTGACTTTATTGTTAACTGCACGGGGATCGGTCTTAGTCGCCTGGGCGCGCGCACCGACAGTAATAAGGTACTCACGGAGCAGATACTGGCGTCGATTCACGTTGGTACCGCTGACAAGAAGAATTTTTTCCACTTGAGTAGCGTCAAGGCTCACAACCCTGAAAAAAGACTGGATGCGTACGCCGATGATAAGTGGGCGGCAGAGCAAGTTATCCATTCAAATAGCAACAAGGTGCAAGGGGTGATTTTGCGGGTGCCGACCGTACTGGGTCGTCATGACAAGAACCTGTTGCCGATGATCTCACTGTGCAAGTTGAAACTACTGCCATTGGTGACAGATGACCTCCCGGCGCTGCACGTCATTGGTGTGGAAAGTATTGCCCAGTGCATTATCCAATGGTTGGCGCGCAGCCCTGATCAGGCACTGCAAACGTGTTATCTCCTCAGCGAGGACACGGTGACCTATAACGATCTGGTCGGCGAAGTGTACGRCAGGCTCCAGACGGCAGAGGACAATGCCAGGTTGCGGAGAGTGAAAGTACGCTCCTTGTTCAGGATTTACAAAGTTCTGTCTTTTATGGACCTCTTCAGGCGCCAAAGAAAATTATTTCCATGGGCGCGCTTCAACGATCTTTTCATTTGCCCGTGGCATATCGAAAAGGGTGTGAGCGTGATCTTGACTCGGACGAAGTTATCGGTATTGGTAGAGGGATATTTTGAAAGCATTCAGAGTTGATGTCGCCGCCAGTTTGTTGGTACCACTGTTGTGCTCTTCTATGGTACTGCTTTATTACTCGGGTTTAGCGTTGCTTCCGCCGATCATCATGGCGAGTGTTCTGTTGTGTTCAGAACTGTATTTTCTACAAGAGACAGACAGCGATAGCGCTTTCGATAAAGGCATCAAAAGTGGATTTCTGGTGTCGTGTGCGATATCGATTGTCATGCTGTTGCAGTTGCTGATGCGCAGTGAATTCTTATTTCAAATGGTGGGTTCATTCATGATCTTGTGTGGCATCGGTCTGCGGGCTCATGGAAAAATCATACTGGGACGGCATTTTTCGCACTCATTGCGATTGCTGACCGATCATGAGTTGGTCAAGGCCGGCGCCTTCAAGTACATCAGGCACCCGGCGTATCTAGGAACGCTGCTTATTGTCACGGGTTTCGCTTTCTATACGAGCGTTTATGCCGCGCTGATTGTCTTCTCTGTCGCACTTTTATTGATTCTTAAACGAATCCATGGCGAAGAGAAAATGTTGGTTAATTATTTTGGCGCAGCCTACACCC
>NZ_JBFTMK010000622.1:0-2751 GCF_056396965.1 Pseudomonas sp. 05N434 | reverse complement strand
TTCTGCAACTCCACCAAGGCCGGTGACGCAGGGGTGATGCGGTTGCGGGCCTGGGCGTCGATCAGCCAGCCGCTGCGGTGCAGTTCCTTGACGATGGGGTCGAGCCGGGCCTGGGTGTCGCGTTCGCCAGGTCGGGTCCAGATCACCGAAGGGGCCGGGTTGAGCTCCGGACTCAGCGCGCGATAGCCCTGCCATTCGGCGTTGTCGGCAATCAGCGGATTGATCAGCGTGGCGTCATGCACTGCCGCGACGCAGTTGTTGCCACGCAGTGCGAGCAAGGATTCCGACGAGCTCTTGAACGCCTTGATCTCCACACCCAGCTCGGTGAGCGGCTTGATGTAGCTGCTGCCCTGGGAGGTGCAGACGGGCTGGCCTTTGAGGTCTTCCCAACGGGTGATCTTGCTGTCCTTGAGCAGCGCCGCGGTACCGCCGACACGGTAGAAAGGCGTTGGCACAAAACCGAGGATCTCACCGCGTTCGGCGGTCCATTCCATGTTGGCGATCAGCAAGTCCACTTTGCCCTGCTGCAAAAACTGCACGCGGTTGGCGGGCAATACCGGCACCAGTTGCACCTCGGCGCCCAACTGCCGACCGAGTTCCTGAGCGAGGTCGACATTCAAGCCCCGTGGTTTCTGAGTACCCGGATCGATACTGCCGAAGGGGCCGCCGGACAGTACGACCCCCACCGTCAGCACATGCCGTTGCTGGATCTTGTCCAGCGTGGCATCAGCCTGAGCCCCGGCACTGGTAGCCAATGAGATCAAGGCGCCCAGCATCACAGGCAACCATCGTTTTACAGGTGAGCGCTCAAGCAACATGGATTTCCCCTCATGGATGATCGGCGTTCCCCGACCTGATGAGGCGGCATCCTAGGTACAGTCCTCAAGTAACGGAAATTCAAATATCTAATATCGTTATAACTTGCTGTGTTTACTCCAAGTAACAACCTTCAAGACACCCGTAATTACTGACACTCCCGACCTGAACACTAAAATATCGCCAAAAACACATAAACAAATGTAATGTTTATGTTTACAGCCTTGATATAAAAATAGCCCCGGAAATGGCCATGCCGACCTCACCCACCCTCGATCTCGAATTACTGCGCACCTTCATTGCCGTGGTCGATCACCACAGTTTTGCCGAGGCCGGCGCGCAACTGGCCCGCACACAATCCTCGGTCACCCAGCACATGCAACGCCTGGAACAACAAGTGGGGGTGAGTCTGTTCGAGAAGCGCGGACGCCAGAAGCAACTGACCGAAGCCGGTTTGCAGTTGTTGCGTCATGCGCGGCAGATGCTTTCGCTCAACGACGATGCGCTGAATTCCCTGCGCGAAAGCAACTTGAGCGGTGTGCTGCGGATCGGCTCGCCCCATGACATCGCCGACACCATCCTGCCGCCGATCCTCAGCCACATCGCCCGCTCGGCCCCGCGCTTGCGCCTGGAGATCGATGTCGGCCGCAGCCCGTTTCTGATGGATGACCTGCACCGGGGCAAGGTCGACATGGTGATCTCTACCCGCGAAGACCCGACGCTCGAAGGCTTCGCCTTGCGCACCTCACCGGTGTGGTGGATCTGCTCGGCACAGTACATTCATACGCCCGAAGAACCCTTGCCGCTGATTCTGGTGGATGAACCGAGTATCTATCGTCGCTACGCCCTGGAAGCGCTGGAGCGCGCGAATATTCCATGGCGCCAGGCGTACCTGGCGTCGAACCTAATTGGCATCAAGGCCGCAACGCGTGCCGGGTTGGGTGTCACGCCCAGAAGCATGGAAATGCTCGGCCCCGATATGCGCGTGCTCGGCGAAAACGATGGCCTGCCACGGCTGCCGGACGTGACCTACCACTTGTGGATTCGGCCCAACACCGTGAACCCGCTGGTGCGTCGGGCCTATGAGTTGATCAGGAGCAGTCGAGGGCTTTGACGCGGCCATTCAGAAGACCCGATCTGCGAGCGGGTCGCGCAGAACCTGCAACGGCTGCGGGGCAAGCGCCATTTGTCCCTCGACGCTCTGGCCCGGCAATGCGGCGTGAGTCGGGCGATGCTGGCGCAGATCGAATCCGGACGCAGCGTGCCGTCGATCAAAGTACTGTGCAAAATTGCCAAAGGCTTGAAGGTTTCGGTGACAGCGCTTCTCGAGCATCGGGCTTTCGAAGGTGTGGCCGTGCTGTCGGCGAGCCAGAGCAAACGCCTGGTCAGCGCCAGTGGCGTCATCAAGAAGACCATCGCGGTGATCGAGCCAGCGGCCATGGGGCATCCGCTGACGATAATTGCTGAGGTCGAGGTCGAGAGTGAGCGGATAGATTTGCTGGATGCCATGAAGCAAAGCTTTGCCGCGTGTCCGCAAGTGCAGCAGCGTTACTACGTCGCGGGCGAGTGGGACTTCGTGCTGATCCTCGCGGTCAGGAGCATGCAGCAGTACACCGACCTGACCCGCGAGTTGCTCTTTGAGAACAATAACGTCAAACGCTTCAAAACCCTTGTTTCGATGAGCACCGTGAAGCTGGGTTTGAATATCCCGTTGGACGTTGAATAGCCTACGGTGCAGGATGCGCAACTATAGCGCTGGGGGGGGCTGCGCCCCATTTCCTCTGTAATTTAACGACGGTATTTCTTTTGTAAAAGATCGATGGCGATCGCTACTGCAAATAAAGCAGCCGCTGCCAAAATCAACATACGAAGATGGTCAGATTGCGTCGAGGTTATATATGAATAAGCCCCGTGATTATTGATCAGGACTTGATG
>NZ_JBFTMK010000621.1:0-2752 GCF_056396965.1 Pseudomonas sp. 05N434 | reverse complement strand
TCAGAGCGGCGTGCGGCGCTTCGTGATCGCCGGCGGTGAAACTTCGGGCGCGGTGGTTCAGGCGCTGGGCGTACAACTGCTGCAAATTGGCGCGCAGATTGATCCGGGTGTGCCGGCAACCGTCAGCAGCACCGATGAGCCTCTGGCCCTGGCGCTCAAATCAGGCAACTTCGGTGGTCGGGATTTCTTCAGCAAAGCGCTGAAGCAACTGGCCCAGACCGGAGGTGCGCAATGAGTAATGAAAACGCCCTGCGCGAAGAAATCTGCGACGTTGGCCGCAGCCTGTATGAGCGCGGTTACACCGTCGGCAGCGCCGGCAATATCAGCGCACGGCTGGACGATGGCTGGCTGATCACGCCGACCGATGTCTGCCTCGGCCGCCTCGATCCGGCGACCATCGCCAAGGTCAATCTGGCTGGCGAATGGGTGTCTGGCGACAAGCCGTCGAAGACATTGGCGTTGCATCGCCAGGTCTACGACCGCAACCCGAGTGTCGGTGGTGTGGTGCATACCCATTCCACTCATCTGGTGGCGTTGACGTTGGCAGGTGTCTGGCAGCCGAACGACATCCTGCCGCCATTGACGCCCTATCAGGTGATGAAAGTCGGGCATATCCCGTTGATCAGCTACCAGCGTCCCGGCTCGCCAAAGGTGGCCGAACAGGTCGCACAACTGGCCAACAGTGTTCGCGGCGTGATGCTCGAACGGCTGGGGCCGGTGGTCTGGGAGAGTTCGGTGTCCAGAGCCAGCTACGCCCTGGAGGAGCTCGAAGAAACCGCGCGGTTGTGGCTGATGAGCAATCCCAAGCCCGAACCACTCGATCAGGCAGCACTGGACGAGCTGCGAGCGGCTTTCGGTGTGCACTGGTAGGGCGCTGAAGTTTTTTAACACGATAGACCGATAAAGCAGGCCTTGTTCGGGAGACGCGCAGTGACTCCCACGACCCCGGCTTGCCTGAAAAATACAATAACAAGAGGACATCCAGGCATGACTCACCTTCACTGCGGCATTTTCAGACCCGGTTGCAGCACCCTTGTGTTCGCCCGGCGCGGAGGGCTTGTGAAATGAGCCCGTTAATCCTGATGGTTACCGCGGGGCTAGGGATCGCTCTGTTGTTGTTTTTGGTGCTCAAGTACAAGTTCCAGCCGTTCGTGGCGTTGATGCTGGTGAGCATTCTGGTGGCGCTGGTGGCCGGGGTAAAACCGGCCGACCTGGTCGCCACCATCGAAGGCGGCATGGGCAAGACGTTGGGCCATATCGCGATCATCATTGCCCTGGGCGCGATGATCGGGCGGATCATCGAACTCTCCGGCGGCGCCGAGGCGCTGGCCAAGACGCTGATCAGCCGTTTCGGCAATCGACGCACGCCGCTGGCGCTGACGATTGCCGGGTTCATGGTCGGGGTGCCGGTGTTCTTCGAGGTCGGTGTGATCATCCTGATGCCGCTGGCCTATGGCGTTGCCCGCAGTGCACGCAAGCCACTGTTGGTGTTTGCGTTGCCGATGTGTGCTGCGTTGCTGACCGTACACGCCTTCCTGCCGCCACACCCCGGCGCGGTGGCCGCTGCCAGTCAGTTGGGTGCCGACCTCGGTCGCGTGCTGATGTTCGGTCTGCCGATCACCGCGTTCCTCTGCTATGTCGGTTACCGCGTGGCCGGGCGCATGACCCGTCGGGTGTACCCGATGACCGACGATATCCGCGCCGAAGTCTATGGCCCGCATGTCACCAACGAAGACCTGGTCGCCTGGGCCAATGGCAACGGCAAGAGCGCTGAACGAGCTGCCGTGGCCGCGTCGCACATGGGCCTGGAAGAGTCCACCAGCGCGATCGTTTCCAAGTTGCCGCCAGCACCCGCGCCGGGTTTTGGCATGATCGTCAGCCTGATCGCGCTACCGATCATTCTGATTCTGCTGGGAACACTGTCCAACTCGTTGCTGCCTGCCGACTCGGTCCTGCGCGGCATCATGACCGTGCTCGGTGCGCCATTGGTGGCGCTGCTGATCGACACCTTGCTGTGTGCCTGGTTGTTGGGGTCGCGTCGGGGCTGGAGTCGTACCCAGGTGTCTGACGTGATCGGTTCGGCCTTGCCAGGTGTGGCCATGGTGATTCTGATTGCCGGTGCCGGCGGTGTGTTCGGCAAGGTGCTGGTGGATACCGGCATCGGCGCGGTGGTCTCCGATTTGTTGCGCACCACCGGTCTGCCGGTGCTCGCGCTGGGCTTTCTGCTGACCATGCTGTTGCGTGCGGTCCAGGGCTCGACCACGGTGGCGCTGGTGACCACCGCCGGCATCATCAGCCCGCTGATCGCGACCCTCAACCTCACCGCGAATCACATGGCGCTGCTGTGCCTGGCCATGGGCGGTGGCGGGTTGGCCATGTCCCATATCAACGACGCCGGTTACTGGATCTTCACCAAGCTGTCCGGGTTGAACGTGGCCGACGGCCTGCGTACCTGGACCGTGCTGACCACCTTGCTCGGCACGCTGGGTTTCGGTATTACCTTGCTGATCTGGCCGTTTGTCTAACCTTCTGTCCAAGGAGCTACCATGCCTCGTTTTGCTGCCAACCTCAGCATGCTCTACCCTGAACATGAGTTTCTGGATCGTTTCGCCGCCGCGGCCGCCGATGGTTTTGAAGCGGTGGAATACCTGTTCCCCTACGACTACAGCGCCCAGGAACTCAAACAGCGCTTGAGCGATAACGGCCTGGTGCAGGCGCTGTTCAACGCACCGCCCGGCGATTGGGCGGCAGG
>NZ_JBFTMK010000620.1:0-2754 GCF_056396965.1 Pseudomonas sp. 05N434 | reverse complement strand
GTGTGCTGGATGGCGTGCAGAATGGCCGGATCACTGGCCAGTTCCCGCAGCTCGGCTTTCAGTGGAATCGCCAGGCTGTACACGTCGGACTGATAACTCAAGGTGTCGAAGCGATCTGCCAGGGATTTGAGCCGTTCAGCCTGCTCGGCATTCAATCGGTTATTGGCCTTGAGCAGTTCGCCGTAGTCGGTGGGGCATATCGGGAAGTGGTGTTCATAGTGCACGACATGAAAGGCGCCGCGCCGGGCATCGAAACGCAAGGGCAGGGTGCCGTCCTGCAAGGCGATGCCGTAGTCGCTGCCCAGAAAAGGCAGCAGCAACTGGCCTTCCATCAACGGGTCGGGCGAGTGCCACTGAATGTCGAAGAACTCGCCGTAAGGGCTCAGCCGTCCCCATTCCAGCAAGTCGAGCCACCAGGGATTGTCGCCACCGCCGACGGCCATGTGGTTGGAAACGATATCGAGGATCAGCCCCATGTTCTGTTCGCGCAACGCAGCGACCAAACGGCGTAACGCCGCGTCGCCGCCCAGTTCAGGGTTGACCGTGGTCGGGTCTACCACATCGTAGCCGTGCATGGAGCCGGCGCGGGCGGCGAGCAGCGGTGAGGCATAGAGATGGCTGATGCCCAGGCTGGAAAAATACGGCACCAGTGGCACCGCTTGATCCAGGGTGAAGCCTTTATGAAATTGCAGCCGCAGGGTCGCCCGCAGCGGCTGGCTGAGCGGTTGATTCATTGGTCACGCTCGGCCGCCTGAAGTCGCGCACAGGCGAGCAGTTCCAGGCGGCGGGCGGCGTCCGGATCATCGAGCAGGCTTTCGCTGTCGCCGGGCAATCGGCGGGACCAGTTGGGGTGGGTGTCGGTGGTGCCGGGCAGGTTGGCCTGCTGTTCGATACCCAGGGCATCCTCCAGTGGCAGCAACACCAGCGGCGCGCGGGTATGACCGAGGAAGCGGATGGCGGCGTCGAGCACCTGATCGGTTTCATGGGACTCTTCACGGAAATTTTGCGGGTCCTGGCTCAGCACCCGGCGCAAGCCTTCGCGCTCGCGTTCGCGATGTTGACGCCATTCGATTTCACCCGTGGCGTCGACCAGGCCCAGGCGTGCGCTCCAGTCGATATCGCGGCCATGCCACCAGCCATTGAGCGTCGGCAGGTCGTGGGTGCTGGTGGTGGCCAGGGCGTTGTCCGGCCAGTCGAGAATCGGTTTGAAGTGTGTGTTGTCCTGTTCGAACAACAGCACGCGCATGCCGAGGATCGAGCGCGCGATGAGTTTTTCGCGCAGGCCATCAGGCACGGTGCCAAGGTCTTCGCCGAGGACGATGGCCTGATGCCGATGGGATTCGAGGGTCAGAAGGCGCAGCAGATCATCCACCGGATAATAAAGGTACGCTCCGTCGCTGGGCGGTGCGTCTTTAGGGATCACCCATAGCCGTTGCAGGCCCATGACGTGATCGATGCGCAGGCCGCCGGCATGGGCGAAATTGGCCCGCAGCATTTCGATGAACGCGCGAAAGCCGTTACGCACCAGACCTTCGGGGGAAAACGCGGAAATCCCCCAGCCCTGGCCAGTGCGGTTGAGGATGTCGGGTGGCGCACCCACTGTCAGCGAGGCGAGTAATTCGTCCTGGCGACTCCAGGCCTGGCTGCCGCCGCCGTCAGCGCCCACCGCCAGGTCGGCGATCAGGCCGATGCCCATGCCGGCACCACGGGCGGCGGTTTGTGCGCGCTCCAGGCTGCGCGCAATCAGCCATTGGCAGAATGCGTAATAGCCGATGCGGGCCGAGTTCTCTTCGGCAAATTGCGCCAGAGCGGCGCTGCGCGGGTTACGCCATTGCTCGGGCCACTCGCGCCAGTCGAGGCTTTCACCGCGCCTTGCACGGGCTTCCTGGATCGCTTCGAAGCGGCAATGATTTTCCAGCGCTTCGCCACCGGCGTGACGGAAGCTGCTGAAGTCGGCATGCAAGGGGTGTGCGCCGTGGGTGAATCCTTCGTACAAGGCTTCCAGCAAGCGATGTTTGGCCTCGGCGGCGGTGGGCCAGTCGATGAGCTGTAAGGTTTCCAGATGCTTGAGTTCGCCAGCCAGGCCCGTGGCGTCGATTGCGGTGCGCAGGGCACGCTCACCGAGAATCGCGCCGGGCGCTGCGTACAGGCTATTGAGAAACAGACGGCTGGACGGCGAGTAAGGGCTGTAGCGCTGGGTGTCGCCGCTGAACATCGCATGCAGCGGGCTGATCGCTAATGCTTCGGCGCCCCGTTCGCCGGCCACCCGGGCCAGATCTTCGAGGGCCTGGGTATCGCCGAAACCGCCATCGCCGGGGCGGCGCAGCGAATACAATTGCACGCTCAGGCCCCAGGCGCGCGGGGTTTGACTGTCAACGGCTTCGCCGACGCTGTAGCAGCGCTCGGGCGCCACCGCCAGGGTGAACGACTGATCGTCGATGCTGACGTGCTGATAACCCACCGGCACCAAACCGGGCAAAACAGCGTTGTCATCGAGCTTGAGGTTGAGCCGCGAGCCGTCTTCGAGATGGATCTCACACGGGGTTTGCGGTGCAAAGTAGTGGGCCAGATCAAGACCGACACCAACGTCGCAGGTCAGCAGCGGCGGCAGGTGCCGGGTTTGCTGTGCCTCCAGCAGTTGCAGCAGGCTGGCGTCGATTTCCTGGGCGGTGCTGGCGGGATGGCCAAGCCCGGCCAGCACTGAACGCAGCACCGCCGGCGTGACTTTTTGTGGACGGCCGTTGGCGTCGATAT
>NZ_JBFTMK010000619.1:0-2776 GCF_056396965.1 Pseudomonas sp. 05N434 | reverse complement strand
GCCTCGCTTCTCGCTGGCGTATGTTGTTCACGCAATCTTCGTCCTCCAGACACAGCCAGATCAGCGCAGTGGCCTGCTCCACAAGTTCGCTGACCATCCAGCCGTAAACACCCTCGATAACCCAACGCTCTTCACTCGCCGCCACCCGCGCCATTCCCAGTGCTTCGTTGCGGGGACGGGCGATGCTGTGTTCATCGGATACCCAGTGAATCAGGTCGAGATCGGTACAAGGCACTTGCAGATGCTCGGCCAGTCGTTTGGCCAGCCAGCTCTTGCCCGAGCCGGAATTGCCGATGATCAGGGTTCGAGTGAGGTTTAGGGTGGCCGGGTAATGATTACTCATGGTCATTCGTGCGAAGTCAGTCGGCTGTTTCGGACATTTCTGGCGCGATCATTCGCGTCTTCGGCGATCCATCCGCATTGAATTGATAAATATCCTGTGGCTGGCCCTTTTCATTGAAGAACACTTGGCCAATTCCTGCCGAGTTCCACAACCGTTCCCCTGCTTCGGCGTGTTCGGGGATGTGCGGAACAATGCGCATGCGTCGGCGTTTGGTCAGCCAGTTAAGGGACGAGCGGGGCGAGTAGAGCCAACGGTTGAGGCGGTCGAACCATTCGAGCAGGGCGGGTGGGAATTCGTTTTTGATGCCGCTGCTGGTGATCTGCCAGATACGCGGGCCGGCCTTGCGGTGTCGGATCAATACTTCATAGACGAAGGAATAATGCACATCACCGGACAGCACCACGTAGTTACCGGGTGTGCGGGAGTGTCGGAAAATGTTCAGGATCACCTGAGCCGCGCCGCGATGAGCCATCCAGTTTTCGGCGTCCACCAGCAGTGGGTAACCGCACCAACTGAACACGCGCTGTACGGTTTCGATCAATTTGACGCCGAAGATCGGCGCCGGTGAGACGATGATCGCCGAAGAATGATCGAGCAATTCCTGTTGCAGCTCACTGAGCGCTTCCCAGTCCAGCAGGCCCGACGGCTGCTTGAGATTCATCTCGCTACGCCAGCGCCGGGTGCGGGTGTCGAGCACCACCAGCGCCGGGCGGGTGGGCAGCACGTAATGCCACTGCTGAAAACTCAGCAGTTCATCGATCAATTCGTCCTGGATCTCGCTGTCGAGGTGATGGTCTTGCCCCGTGACGCTCAATAAGCGGGTTTTTTCCAGTACGTTGCCAAACGCATCCGGGTTGTTGCCCCAACCCTGACACAACATATAAACAAGCAGCGCGTTGCCGATGATGCGCTTGGAGAACGGATGGTTGTAGGCCGTTTCCTCCCATTGCGCAGAAAGATTCCAGTCATCGGTAATATCGTGGTCATCGAAAATCATCAGGCATGGCAAATGCGCCATCGCTCGCGCGACGCCACCCAGCCCCGCCTTGAACCCATCGATGCGCGTCTGCTCCAGGGCATAACGCTTGCGTCGTTCGGGCGTCAGTGTCGGTGGTTGCGGCGCGATCAACGTCCAGGGCGTTGGCGACCACACCAGCAGGTACATGGCCATGACTTCGGCGAAGGTCACCAAATGATTGTCGGCGCTGCTGCTGGTGAAAATCGGCTTACGCGCCCCACCGAAAAATCGCTCGCGCAGGGTTTCGTTGCTCTCAAGTGCCGGTAACAAATCCGCACGATGGTAGTAGCTGGCCGGATGTTCGTAGAGTTTGGTGCTGACGCTGACCACTGCGCCGTCGAGGTGTTCGTCGAACAACCCCAAGCGTTCGATCAAGGCATGAATTGCACGCAGCATTGGCCCCGCGACATCATCTGCATACACCTGATCGCCGCTCATCATTAATAGAGCCGGACGCTTGCTTGCGTCCGGCTCTGACGCGAGCAACCGGTCGACACACAGCAAGCCATCGGCCGCCGGATGGTGAGGTTTACGGCAGGAGCCATGCAGCAACTGATCGATCTGTGAGCGCAACACAAAGTTCGGGYAGCGCGCTTCGCCATATAGTAGGTGAGGTGCCCATTCGGCGATGCCCGACGGAGCGCCATCCGCCTCGGTGATCAGCAGGTCGTACTCGATTAGCGTGTCGCAGGGCAGGGCGGTGTTCAGCGGTACATCGATTAGATGAATAAAGGCATGAGTGCCGACGGGAATGATCGTGCATTGATCCGCATTGAGGCGGATATCGATGCCTTGCAGGCGCAGCGTCAGCGCCAGCGCACGCGACCCGACCAGCCAGAGCACCAGCCGCGCAGGTTCCAGGCGCCGCAATAACGGGCCGACGAGTACGGGTGGTAGTGATTGATGAGCGTCAGCTAGTGGCAAAGACATGGACATCCCGTTCAAGAATCCTGGCGCAGAGGGGCGCGATCATAGCGCAGCTGGTAAAGAGGGCGGGTTTGTCGACGGGTAATGCAAGCAAAGCCTGGACTGCTCATGAGGCAGAAGTCGGTACTGCGCCTAAGCCGCATGGATTAGGTAAAAATAATTACAACAGGTGGTTGACCACCAAATAAAACACTGTATTATTCGCCTCCCGCTAACGAGGAGTTTGAAACTGAGTTGGCGGCAAGTAGTTGAATTTCATGAAGAAAATTTGAAATTTACTGCTTGACAGCAACAGAGGCTGCTGTAGAATGCGCGCCTCGGTTGAGRCGAAAGMTCTTRACCAACCGCTCTTTAACAACTGAATCAAGCAATTCGTGTGGGTGCTTGTGGRGTCAGACTGATAGTCAACAAGATTATCAGCATCACAAGTTACTCCGCGAGAAATCAAAGATGTAACCAACGATTGCTGAGCCAAGTTTAGGGTTTCT
>NZ_JBFTMK010000618.1:0-6342 GCF_056396965.1 Pseudomonas sp. 05N434 | reverse complement strand
CCCAGGTGCTGTTGGCCAACATCGCCAGCATGTACGCCGTATACCACGGCCCGAAAGGCCTGACGCAGATCGCCAATCGCATTCATCACCTGACCGCGATCCTCGCCAAAGGCTTGAGCGCACTGGGCCTGAGCGTCGAGCAAGCCAGCTTCTTCGACACCTTGACGATCAAAACCGGCGCGCAAACAGCTGCCCTGCACGACAAGGCCCATGCGCAGAAAATCAATCTGCGCGTGGTCGATGCTGAGCGTCTGGGTCTGTCCCTCGACGAAACCAGCAGCCAGGCTGACGTCGAAACCCTGTGGAACCTGCTGGCCGACGGCAAGGCACTGCCGGACTTCGCTGCCCTCGCCGCCTCGGTCCAAAGCACCCTCCCGGCCGCACTGGTTCGCCAATCGCCAATCCTCAGCCACCCGGTGTTCAACCGTTATCACTCCGAAACCGAGCTGATGCGCTACCTGCGCAAACTGGCGGACAAGGACCTGGCCCTGGATCGCACCATGATCCCGCTGGGTTCCTGCACCATGAAACTCAACGCCGCCAGCGAAATGATCCCGGTGACCTGGGCTGAATTCGGTGCCCTGCACCCGTTCGCTCCGGCCGAGCAAAGCGCCGGCTATCAGCAACTGACCGATGAACTGGAAGCGATGCTCTGCGCCGCCACCGGTTACGACTCGATCTCCCTGCAACCGAACGCCGGTTCCCAGGGTGAATACGCCGGTCTGTTGGCGATCCGTGCCTACCACCAGAGCCGTGGCGAAGACCGTCGCGACATCTGCCTGATCCCGTCGTCCGCCCACGGCACCAACCCGGCCACCGCCAACATGGCCGGCATGCGTGTGGTTGTGACCGCGTGCGATGCCCGCGGCAACGTCGACATCGAAGACCTGCGCGCCAAGGCCATCGAGCACCGCGAACACCTCGCCGCGCTGATGATCACCTACCCGTCGACCCACGGTGTGTTCGAAGAAGGCATCCGTGAAATCTGCGGCATCATTCACGACAACGGCGGCCAGGTGTATATCGATGGCGCGAACATGAACGCCATGGTCGGCCTCTGCGCACCGGGCAAGTTCGGCGGCGACGTATCGCACCTGAACCTGCACAAAACCTTCTGCATCCCACACGGCGGTGGCGGCCCAGGCGTCGGCCCGATTGGCGTCAAGTCGCACCTGACGCCGTTCCTGCCGGGCCACGCCCAGATGGAACGCAAGGAAGGCGCGGTCTGCGCGGCACCGTTCGGCAGCGCGAGCATTCTGCCGATCACCTGGATGTACATTCGAATGATGGGTGGCGCCGGCCTCAAGCGCGCTTCGCAATTGGCGATCCTGAATGCCAACTACATTTCCCGTCGCCTCGAAGAGCACTATCCAGTGCTGTACACCGGCAGCAACGGTCTGGTGGCGCACGAATGCATCCTCGACCTGCGTCCGCTGAAAGACAGCAGCGGCATCAGCGTCGATGACGTGGCCAAGCGCCTGATCGACTTCGGCTTCCACGCCCCGACCATGTCGTTCCCGGTGGCCGGCACGTTGATGATCGAGCCGACCGAGAGCGAATCCAAGGAAGAACTGGACCGCTTCTGCGACGCCATGATCCGCATCCGCGAAGAAATCCGCGCGGTGGAAAACGGCACGCTGGACAAGGATGACAACCCGCTGAAAAACGCCCCGCACACCGCTGCGGAAATCGTCGGCGAGTGGACTCATCCGTACAGCCGCGAGCAAGCCGTTTACCCGGTAGCGTCGCTGATCGAAGCCAAGTACTGGCCACCGGTCGGTCGCGTCGACAAGATTTGGGGGGCAAGCCTCGCTCCTACGGTTTCATCTAACGCCTATAACAAGAAAACCGGAGAACAACCATGTCGTTAAGCGTGTTCGACCTGTTCAAAATTGGTATCGGCCCCTCCAGCTCCCACACCGTCGGCCCGATGCGTGCCGCTGCGCGCTTCGCCGAAGGTCTGCGCCGTGAAGGGCTGCTATCGRCAACTACCTGCGTCAAAGTCGAGCTCTACGGCTCGCTCGGCGCCACCGGCAAAGGCCACGGCAGTGACAAGGCCGTATTGCTGGGCCTGGAAGGCGAACACCCGGACACCGTGGACACCGAAACCGTCACTGCCCGCCTGCAAGAGATTCGCAGCAGCGGTCGCTTGAACCTGCTCGGTGAACACAGCATCGCGTTCAACGAGAAAGAACACCTGGCAATGATTCGTAAACCGTTGGCCTATCACCCCAACGGCATGATCTTTCGCGCGTTCGACGCAGCCGGCCTGCAAGTGCGCAGCCGCGAGTATTACTCGGTCGGTGGCGGGTTCGTCGTCGATGAAGACGCGGCCGGCGCCGACCGCATCGTTGAAGACGCCACGCCGCTGACCTTCCCGTTCAAAAGCGCCAAGGACTTGCTTGGTCACTGCAGCACCTACGGTTTATCGATCAGTCAGGTGATGCTGACCAACGAAAGCGCCTGGCGCCCGGAAGCGGAAACCCGCGCCGGACTGCTGAAGATCTGGCAAGTGATGCAAGACTGCGTCGCCGCCGGTTGCCGCAACGAAGGCATCCTGCCCGGTGGGCTGAAGGTCAAACGGCGGGCGGCGGCGCTGCATCGGCAACTGTGCAAAAACCCGGAATCGTCGCTGCGCGATCCACTGTCGGTACTGGACTGGGTCAACCTGTACGCCCTGGCGGTCAATGAAGAAAACGCCAACGGCGGACGCGTGGTCACTGCGCCCACCAATGGTGCAGCCGGCATTATCCCGGCGGTGCTGCATTACTACATGCGCTTCATCCCCGGTGCCAACGAAGACGGCGTGGTGCGTTTTCTACTGACGGCCGCTGCAATCGGCATTCTGTACAAGGAAAACGCCTCGATCTCCGGCGCCGAAGTCGGCTGTCAGGGTGAAGTCGGCGTTGCCTGTTCCATGGCGGCCGGCGCCTTGTGCGAAGTGCTCGGCGGTACGGTGCAGCAGGTGGAAAACGCGGCCGAAATCGGCATGGAACACAACCTCGGCCTGACCTGCGACCCGATTGGCGGACTGGTGCAAGTGCCTTGCATCGAGCGCAACGCCATGGGTTCGGTCAAGGCCATCAATGCGGTGCGCATGGCCCTGCGTGGCGACGGTCAGCACTTCGTCTCCCTCGACAAGGTCATCCGCACCATGCGCCAGACCGGCGCCGACATGAAAAGCAAATACAAGGAAACCGCCCGTGGCGGTTTGGCGGTCAACATTATCGAGTGCTGATGCGCGCATCTGCACTATTTTCAGGAGCTGTATATGTCCACCGAACAACTGTTGAAGACCCCGTTGCACGCACTGCACCTCGAACTCGGCGCCCGCATGGTGCCGTTCGCCGGTTATGACATGCCGGTGCAATACCCGTTGGGCGTGATGAAAGAACACCAGCACACCCGTGATCAGGCCGGGCTGTTCGATGTCTCGCACATGGGCCAGATCCGCCTGACCGGCGCCAACGCCGCCAAAGCCCTGGAAACCCTGGTGCCGGTGGACATCATCGACCTGCCGGTGGGCATGCAGCGCTACGCGATGTTCACCAACGAGGCCGGTGGCATCCTCGACGACCTGATGGTCGCCAACCTCGGTAACGACGAACTGTTCCTGGTGGTCAACGCCGCCTGCAAGGACCAGGACCTGGCGCACCTGCGCAAGCACATCGGCGACCAGTGCACCATTGAACCGCTGTTCGAAGAGCGTGCCCTGCTCGCTCTGCAAGGCCCGGCTGCCGTCACCGTGCTCGCACGCCTGGCACCGGAAGTTGCGAAGATGACCTTCATGCAGTTCACCCGCGTGAAACTGTTGGGCGTGGACTGCTTTGTCAGCCGTTCGGGCTACACCGGCGAAGACGGTTACGAAATCTCCGTGCCGGCGGCCAACGCCGAAGCGCTGGCTCGCGCCCTGCTTGCCGAACCGGAAGTCGCGGCCATCGGCCTCGGCGCCCGCGATTCCCTGCGCCTGGAAGCCGGTCTGTGCCTGTACGGCCACGACATGAACACCGAAACCACGCCGATCGAAGCAAGCCTGCTGTGGGCCATCTCCAAGCCTCGACGTGCCGATGGTGCGCGGGCCGGCGGCTTCCCTGGCGCCGAAACCGTGTTCGCCCAACAGCAAACCGGTGTCAGCCGCAAGCGCGTTGGCCTGCTGCCGCAGGAACGTACACCGGTGCGTGAAGGTGCAGAGATCGTCAACGAAGCTGGCGAAATCATCGGCAGCGTTTGCAGCGGCGGCTTCGGTCCGACCTTGGGCGGCCCTTTGGCCATGGGTTACCTCGACAGCGCTTATACCGTTTTGGAAACGCCAGTTTGGGCCATTGTGCGTGGGAAAAAGGTGCCTTTGCTTGTAAGCAAAATGCCATTTGTTCGTTTTTTCTCCCGTAGTTGGCGTAGAGTTTGTTCACTGTGTTTGCATGGGTCGCTTGGAAATCGTGACCTGGGCAGTAGCCTACAAGTTAGCTACATCCCGTTCGACGTCTTCTTACTCTCCTGCAACCAGCCCCAGTACTCTTTCACGAGAAGGAGACTGTCATTCATTTTTGCGTCAAAGGAAATAAGAAATGTCCCAACGTCAGAGCGGTACCGTCAAGTGGTTTAACGACGAGAAAGGTTTTGGTTTTATCACTCCAGAAAGCGGTCCGGATCTGTTCGTGCATTTCCGCGCTATTCAGGGCAACGGCTTCAAGAGCCTGAAAGAAGGCCAGAAAGTGACGTTCGTTGCTGTGCAAGGCCAGAAAGGCATGCAGGCTGACGAAGTACAAGCAGAAGGCTAATCTTCTGTTACGAAAAAGCCCCTGATGCTGACATCAGGGGCTTTTTTGTGCGCGCAAATCCGTAAAATGGCTTCTTTTTTCCGTTCTGAGGCAGCCATGTCGAAACACCTGCTCAACCCCCAAGGCGACTTTCCCGCCGCAGGCCTGGGTCGTCGCCTGGCAGCGATGTTCTACGACTTCCTGCTGTGCACCGCGCTGCTGATCGTCACCAGCGGCATCTACAAGATGATCCAGATGGCGATCATCGGCGAAGACCGGATGCGCACCCTGACCGAGGCCGGCGCCCTGGACGGTGACCCACTGCTGTCGACGGTTCTGCTGTTTGTGCTGTTCGGCTTCTTCGCCAAGTTCTGGACCTGGTCGGGCCAGACCCTGGGCATGCAGGTGTGGTGCATCCGCGTACAAAACGCCGACGGCTCATCCATCAGCCTGTGGCAGGCGCTGCTGCGCTTTGTGGTGTCGATCGCGTCCTGGTTATGCCTCGGGCTGGGGTTCTTCTGGTCGCTGTTCGACAAGCAGAAGCGCAGCTGGCACGACATCTATTCCAACACCCAGTTGGTGCGGATTCCGAAGAAGACCAAATAATCCTCCAGATGCAAAAACGCCCCGATCAACCCGGGGCGTTTTTTTTGGCTCACTGCCAACGAATCAGGCGTTACCCGCCAGCTTCATCCGCGCCGCCTGCGTGAAATCGAGCATGCGCTTCAACGGCCGAATCGCCTGCGGAATCAACGCCGGATCGACGAAGATCTCGTTGGTCCCCTCCTTCAAGCTCTTCAGCGTGCGTTCAAGGGTGTTCATCGCCATCCACGGGCAATGCGCGCAACTGCGGCAAGCCGCGCCGTTACCGGCCGTTGGCGCTTCGATAAAGACCTTGTCCGGGCACAGCTGCTGCATCTTGTAGAAGATGCCGCGGTCGGTGGCAACGATCAGGGTCTTGTTCGGCAGGCTTTGCGCAGCAGCGATCAGCTGACTGGTGGAACCCACCGCATCGGCCAATTCGATCACGGCGGTCGGCGACTCCGGGTGCACCAGAATGGCCGCGTCCGGGTACAGCGCTTTCATGTCTTCGAGCTGCTTGGCCTTGAACTCTTCGTGAACGATGCAGGCACCATCCCACAGCAGCATGTCGGCGCCGGTCTGGCGCTGGATGTAAGTCCCCAGGTGCTTGTCCGGGCCCCAGATGATGGTTTCGCCGTTATCCATCAGGCTTTCGACGATTTCCAGCGCGCAACTTGAAGTCACCACCCAATCCGCCCGGGCTTTGACTGCTGCCGAGGTGTTGGCATATACCACCACCGTGCGTTCCGGGTGCTGATCGCAGAACGCCGAGAACTCGTCCACCGGGCAACCCAGGTCCAGCGAGCAGGTCGCTTCCAGGGTTGGCATCAGCACACGTTTTTCAGGGTTGAGGATCTTGGCGGTTTCGCCCATGAATTTCACACCGGCGACCACTACGGTCTTGGCCGGGTGAGCATTGCCGAAGCGGGCCATCTCCAGAGAGTCGGAGACGCAGCCACCGGTTTCTTCGGCCAGGGCCTGAATGACTGGATCACAATAGAAG
>NZ_JBFTMK010000617.1:0-2797 GCF_056396965.1 Pseudomonas sp. 05N434 | reverse complement strand
CCATGATCACCACCCGGCCACCCTTGGCGGGATCACCCGCGACCACTTGCAGCTCGCTGGTGGGCATCATCCAGTCTGTCTGGGAGATCGGGAAGCGGTCGCGCATCGAGCCCCAGTAGCCGTGTTCTTCGATTTCACCACTGGTCGTATCCATTACCGCGCCGACGCCGGGCAGGTTGTCCTGGAAGGCGTACAGGGTCTCAAACTGCTCGGCGCGCGGGGCGCTGATTTCACGGAAATAGCCAAGGCCATCACTCAGCCGATCCGACGAAGCCCACCAGTCATTCACCTCCGGTGAACGCAACCAGCGACAGTGGGCCGCCGGGTCTTTCCAATACCCGACGACAATCAGATTGTCGAAGCCGCTGTTGTCGGTGTGGTGGGTCAAGTCGTGGTTCTGCGGGCCATTGGCCAGGCTGAAACTGCCGACGATATGACGCATCGCCTGCAACGCGGCCTCGCGCTGTGCATCGCCTTGATACTGCACGCCGAAGTACCCCATCACTACTTGTTGCAGTTGCTCGTCAGCGCGTGCCACCCACATCGGAAACGGCGGCTGATACTCATCGGGCACGCGGCGGGACAGGGTGCGTGGGCATTTGAGATGTTTGTCGATTGCAGATTCCATCTTGAGCTCCTCGTTTTTTTTTCAGGCAAGCGGTTTGGATTCACGCTTCGGCGGCGGGGTGCGCTTGGCGACCTGCCGTCGATGCAGCAGCTTCATGGCTCCCCATTCAATCAACCAGTAAGCCGACTCCTCAGGCACGAGATCGCGCATGTGCRGAAGCCAGGATGAGTCAGGCAATTGTTTTGAATATTGTCGGTCCATGGGAGGCCTCATCAGCAGGAGGATGAGCTGCTGTGAGGTGAAAATTAGGCTGGACGGCGATAGGCCGCTTTGTTCGTCAGGACAACCGTTTGGTTGTAAAAGACAACGCCGACACACGCGGCGCGGCCATGATCGGCATTGGTGCACCCACGCCGAATACGTCAGGCACTCTGCCTCTAAGTGGGGATTTTGAGGTGTTCTCGCGTCACGTTGGCCGGGCGAAAACCTCGATGGCAGTCACTTCGCAGAGCCCTTCAGGATCGGCATGAATGCGCTTGGCCTGTTAATTGCTGCGATAAAGCCGTTAGAACTTCTCGCGCTCTTACTGCAAGGTTGTACTGAGGTCCGTGGCATGAACCCAAGCACTCAATATTCGACCCTCGCTGTCGCGGCCCCGCGCCGCTTTGATTATTGGAAGGAAGTGGTCTGCCGCCATTGCCTGGCGGCCGATAGCAAACCTTTGTCCCAGAGCAGTTTTGATGGCTCGCTTGCAGTCAATACCGTGGGTGATCTGGACATTTGTTCGCTGTCTGCACCCCTGCATTACTGGGAACGCTCCGAGCAGCATCTGCGCAGTGGTCCTTCCGAAGATTTATGGTTGGGGTTCTCTCGAAATGGCCACGGCCAGATTGAACAAGGCGGCAGAAAAGCCAACCTGGCGGCGGGCAATTTGTTTCTTTATGACGCAACTCAGGCGTTTCGATTCAGCTTCGGTGGCACTGAAAACCACCTGGTGCGCATTCCGCGAGCCTTGCTCGTCGAACGCCTGCCACGTATCGCCGATTACACCGCGATGGTTCTCGACGAGCGGCGTCCGGGAGTCATTCCATTGCGTGAAATGTTGCGTCAGGCCGCGAGTGCGCCGGCATCGTTGCAGGATGAGGCCATCTCGAACCGTTACTCCAGCGCTTTGCTCGACCTCCTTGTCATCAGCCTGGAACTCCAGGACTTGAAGATCAGTCACGATGAGCTGGATCTCTACGGCCGCATCATGAAGTACATTCAACGGCACTTGACCGAGCCGGACTTGTCGATTGAAGTCATCGCGCAGGCCCACAATGTGTCCACCCGCACCGTCACCCGAGCCTTCGCCCGCTACCAGAAGACCCCCGTGGCAGAAATTTGGAAAGAGCGCCTGAATGCCAGCCGTGAAGCGATCGAGCGCGGTCAGGTGCGCAGTGTGTCCCAGGCGGCGCTGGACTTTGGGTTTTCTGACTTCTCCCATTTCAGCCATGCGTTTCGCAAAGCATTTGGCGTTGCGCCCAATACCCTGTGGCATCGAAATTGAGTGATGCCCCGAAGGACAGTGCCCTTGCGCTTGAACGCTCTTCTGTGAAAGCGCAGGGCGTTTCCTGCGGGGCGTTCTGTTTGGACCGGGGGACATGGTGGACACATGTTCGGAGACATAGTGGACAGTTAACGAAGCCGTTTACCTGATATTACGGATCGGGCGTTCATCTCAATTTGTGCAACGCGATGCCTACCCAGTAGACATCGTGCTTGCCGTCCTCCAAGGTCCTGCGCAAGCCCACACGCTCACCGGTAAACGCCCGGGCCCAGCTTGAGCTCCTACCCTCACCAGTTGAGCTCCCCGTTGGCTTGCACTGTTCGCACTTCGTCATCATCGCCGTACTCCAGTTCCGCCGGTACTTCCTGATAGCACAGCTCACTTTGCCGGTACCGGGAGGCAGGAACGTTAAAATCCGGAGCTTGGTGTGGACGTTGGTGATTATAGATTTCCCGCCATTGGTCTGTTACGGTCGACGTATATCTAATACTTTCAATCATGTTCAGACCACTTTGCACGTCAACCACGCCCCCCAGAAAAGGCTGCTGAAGAAACGGGTAGCGTCTCCAAATCCGGCGTCATGCAAGAGTTTTTGAACCGCCGCCTCGGAATGTGGAGGATCAGCACCTTGAAGGATTTTCCCAAGCTTGACCTTCACTTCATCCGGGCTGGCTCCATGC
>NZ_JBFTMK010000616.1:0-2797 GCF_056396965.1 Pseudomonas sp. 05N434 | reverse complement strand
GTGATAGGCCACCTCATGCCCGCGCTCGACAATCGCCTGGCACTGTTTCGGCCAGTTCTCCACGACCCAGGCCGGAACGAAAAACGTGGTCGGGATGCGGAACTCATCCAGCAGATCGAGAATCCGCGGCAGCGCCCGATAGGGGCCGTAACCGCCGAAACCGAAATACTCGGGCTTGCGCCAGATCGAGCCGTTAAGCATGGCATCGCCGGTGGGGCCATCGAGGTCGAAGGCCAGGGCGAGGCAGGCCTGGTGCTGGTCGGGCCAGGTGGGTTGCAGCGAGGAGGACATCGTATGGCGCTCCAGAATTAATAGTTGAAACACCCGTAGCAGCAGCCTCGCAAGCTCGGCAGCTGCTACGAACCGTGTTATTTCCCGGCGTTGATGGTCACGGTCTTGATCGCGCCCAGTTCCAGGTCCCATTTCTTCAGGATCGCCTGGTAGCTGCCGTCGTCGATCATGCTTTGCAACGCGACTTTCACCGCTTCGCTCAGCTCAGGTTTTTTCTTGCTCACACCCATGCCCGAGAACTGCTTGGAGATCGGCAGTCCCACGGTTTTGTACATGTCCTTTTCCTGGGTCTTGAGGTACGGCAGGGTTTCGCTGCCTTGCATGGCCGCGTCGATACGGCTCTGACGCAGTTGCGCACGGGCGTCGGCCGAGCCTTCGGTGCCGATCACGTTGATCGCGGGTTTGCCGGCGGCTTCGCAGTTTTCCTTGCTCCACGCGGCGATTTCCGCCGGGAAGGTGGTACGGCGGCTGGTGCCGACTTTCTTGCCGCACAAGTCGACGATCTCGTTGGTGTCCTTGTTTTTCTGCAAGGTGTAGAACTGCGGACCGCTGGTGAAGTAATCGACGAAGGTCACGCTGGCCTGACGCTCGGCGGTGTCGGTCATGCCCGAGAGCACCATGTCTACGCGGTCGGTCGTGAGCGCGTTGATCATTTGCTCGAAGCCGGTTTCCTGCCATTTGATCTTCACGCCCAGACGTTCGGCCAGGGCGTTGCCCAGGTCATAGTCAAGGCCGGTGAGGGTGTTGGTGGCCGGGTCCTTGAAATCCATCGGCGGGTAGTTCGGCATGATCGCAACAACGATCTCGCCCTTGTCCTTGATGCTGGCCGGCAACTCGGCAGCGAAGGCGAAACCGGATGCCAGGACGCTGGCAAGTACTGCAGGGATGACTAGGTTCTTCATGGTCGTTCTCTTATGAGTGTTGTGAGCGCCAAAGGACGCTTAGGTTCGAACGGCAGAAATGAAGCTTTGGGTGCGTGGGTTTTGCGGACTTATTAGTATTTCTTCGGGGCTTCCAGCCTCCACGATCTGCCCGCCGTCCATGAACACCATGCGGTTGGAAACCTCGCGAGCGAAGCCCAGTTCATGGGTGACGACGATCATGGTCATGCCGGTTTGCGCCAGATCGCGCATCACCGACAGCACCTCTCCGACCAGTTCCGGGTCGAGTGCCGAAGTGGGTTCATCGAACAGCATCAGCTTGGGGCGCATGGCCAATGCACGGGCAATGGCGACACGTTGTTGCTGACCACCCGACAGTTCGATCGGGTAGCTGTTGCGCTTGTCGGCCAGGCCGACGCGAGCGAGCAGTTCCACGGCTTCTTCGTGCGCCTCTTTGGGCGAACGCTTGAGCACCTGGCACGGCCCTTCGATGATGTTTTGCAGCACAGTCATGTGCGGGAACAGGTTGAAACGCTGGAACACCATGCCGGTGGCCAGGCGCTGGCGGGCGATCTGCGACTCGTTGAGCTCGTGCAGTTTGTTGCCGACGATCCGGTAACCCACCAGTTCGCCGTCGACCCACAGGCCGCCCTTGTCGATTTTTTCCAGCTGATTCACGCAACGCAGCAGGGTGCTTTTGCCGGAGCCGGACGGGCCGATGATGCACAGCACTTCGCCTTGCTCGACTTCGATGTTGATGTCCTTGAGCGCGTGGAAATGGTCGTAATACTTGTTCAGGCTCACGGCCTTGACGATGCTTCTCATGTTGGGCTCCTCAAGAACGCTTGCCGGCGCCGCGAGCGAAACGACGCTCCAGACGGCTTTGACCAAAGGACAGCACGGTGACCGTGGCCAGGTACCAGATACCGGCAACGATCAGCAACTCCATCACGCGGGCGTTGGCGTAGTAGATGTTCTGCGCGTTGTAGAGCAGTTCCGAGTACTGGATGACGCTCGCCAGGGAGGTCATTTTCACCATGCCGATGAATTCGTTACCGACCGGCGGAATGATGATCCGCATGGCCTGGGGCAGGATGATCCGGCGCAGCGCTTGCAAGCGCGGCATGCCGATCGACTTGGCGGCTTCGTACTGGCCGGTGTCCACCGACAACAGGCCGGCACGCACCACTTCGGCGGTATAGGCGCCCTGGTTGATGCTCAGGCCGAGGAGGGCGGCTACGAAGGGCGTCATCAGGCTCACGGTGTCCATTTCGAACAGGCCGGGGATGCCGATGGTGGGGAAGATCAGCGCCAGGTTGAACCACAGCAACAGCTGCAGGATCAGCGGCGTGCCACGGAACAGCCAGGTGTAGGTCAGCGCCACATAGCGCAGGATCGGGTTGGCCGACATGCGCATGATCGCCGTGATCACCCCGAAGACAATGCCCAGCGCCATCGCCAGCACCGCCATGACGATGGTGTTGAGCAAGCCCCACATGATCGCTTGCGAAGTGAGGAACTGGCCGATGTACGACCATTCGATCTTGCCTTCGGCGAAGGCCCGCACCAGGCCGACAATGGCGATGACAATGACGGTAGCGAAAAAAATTCGCCCGTAATAACGC
>NZ_JBFTMK010000615.1:0-2801 GCF_056396965.1 Pseudomonas sp. 05N434 | reverse complement strand
GCTTGGCGTTTGGTGATCGGGGAGCTGGCACGTATGATGCTTCACAAACTTCCGCAGATTAGAAGCCTATGTCCCTGATAGTTCTACTGCTTCTGCCTTTTATCGGCAGCTGTCTGGCAGCCTTGCTGCCGCACAACGCGCGTAATACCGAATCGCTGTTGGCTGGCCTGGTTGCCTTGATCGGCACCGTCCAGGTCGCCCTCTTGTACCCGCAAATCGCCCATGGCGGCGTGATCCGTGAAGAGTTCTTCTGGCTCCCCAGCCTGGGCCTGAACTTCGTGCTGCGCATGGACGGTTTCGCCTGGCTGTTCTCGATGCTGGTGCTGGGCATCGGCACGCTGGTTTCGTTGTACGCCCGTTATTACATGTCACCAGASGATCCGGTGCCGCGCTTCTTTGCGTTTTTCCTGGCGTTCATGGGCGCCATGCTGGGGTTGGTGATTTCCGGCAACCTGATCCAGATCGTGTTTTTCTGGGAGCTGACCAGCCTCTTCTCGTTCCTGTTGATCGGCTACTGGCACCACCGCGCCGATGCGCGACGGGGTGCTTATATGGCACTGATGGTCACCGGCGCGGGCGGTTTGTGTTTGCTGGCAGGGGTCATGCTGCTCGGCCATGTGGTGGGCAGCTATGACCTGGACAAGGTCCTGGCCGCCGGCGATCTGATTCGCGCGCATGCCCTCTACCCTGTTCTGCTGCCCCTGATCCTGATTGGCGCCCTGAGCAAAAGTGCGCAATTTCCCTTCCACTTCTGGTTGCCCCACGCGATGGCGGCACCGACACCGGTCTCGGCGTATCTGCACTCGGCGACCATGGTCAAGGCCGGGGTGTTCCTGCTCGCGCGCCTGTGGCCGTCGCTGTCCGGCAGCGAAGAATGGTTCTACATCGTCAGCGGGGCCGGCGCCTGCACCCTGTTGCTCGGCGCTTACTGCGCGATGTTCCAGAACGACCTCAAGGGCCTGCTGGCCTACTCGACCATCAGCCACCTAGGCCTGATCACCCTGCTGCTGGGCCTGAACAGTCCGCTGGCCGCCGTGGCCGCGGTGTTCCACATTCTCAACCACGCCACGTTCAAGGCCTCGCTGTTCATGGCCGCCGGGATCATCGACCACGAAAGCGGCACCCGGGACATTCGCAAACTCAGCGGCCTGGTCAAACTGATCCCGTTCACCGCCACCCTGGCCATGGTTGCCAGCGCCTCCATGGCCGGCGTGCCGCTGCTCAACGGCTTCCTGTCGAAAGAGATGTTCTTCGCCGAAACCGTGTTCATCAACGCCACGGCCTGGATCGAGATGACCCTGCCGATCGTCGCGACCATCGCCGGGACGTTCAGCGTCGCCTACTCCCTGCGCTTCACCGTTGACGTGTTCTTCGGCCCGACCGCCACCGATCTGCCGCACACCCCGCACGAACCGCCGCGCTGGATGCGCGCGCCGGTGGAGTTGCTGGTGCTCACCTGTCTGGTGGTGGGGATTTTCCCCGCTCAAGTGGTCGGCTCGCTGCTCGCCGCCGCCGCATTGCCGGTGGTGGGCGGCACGCTGCCCGAGTACAGCCTGGCGATCTGGCACGGCTGGAACGCACCGATGTTCATGAGCCTGATTGCCATGTCCGGCGGCATCGTGCTTTACCTGTTGCTGCGTAATCAACTCAAGCAAGGACGCTTCACGCACCCGCCGGTGATCAGCCGTTTCAATGGCAAGCGGCTGTTCGAGCGCAGCCTGGTGGTCATGATGCGCCTGGCCCGTCGCCTGGAGCGGCGGATCAGCACCCGGCGCCTGCAAACCCAACTGTTTCTGGTGGTGCTCGCCGCCGTACTGGCCGGGGTGATCCCGATGCTGCACAGCAGCCTGAGCTGGGGTGACCGGGCGAAAATTCCGGGCTCGATCGTGTTCGTGATCCTCTGGCTGCTGGCGATTGCCTGTGCCCTCGGCGCGGCGTGGCAAGCCAAGTATCACCGGCTCGCGGCCCTGACCATGGTCAGTGTCTGCGGCCTGATGACCTGCGTGACCTTCGTCTGGTTCTCGGCGCCGGACCTGGCCCTGACGCAACTGGTGGTCGAAGTGGTGACCATGGTGCTGATCCTGCTCGGCCTGCGCTGGTTGCCGCGACGGATCGAAGAGGTGTCACCGTTGCCGAGCAGCCTGCGCAAGGCGCGGGTACGGCGGGTTCGCGACTTGCTGCTATCGACAGCGGTCGGTGGCGGCATGGCGCTGTTGTCCTACGCGATGCTGACCCGCCAGACGCCCAACGACATTTCTTCGTTCTACCTCAGCCGCGCCCTACCCGAAGGCGGTGGCAGCAACGTGGTCAACGTGATGCTGGTGGATTTCCGTGGCTTCGACACCCTCGGCGAAATCACCGTGCTGGTGGCCGTGGCCCTGGCGGTGTTCGCCCTGCTGCGACGCTTCCGCCCTCCGAAAGAAAGCCTGCAACTGCCGGCCCAACAGCGTCTGCTGGCGCCCGATGTGGTCACCGATCTGGTCAACCCGCGTCACGCCAGCGACACCGCGCTCGGTTTCATGATGGTGCCGGCGGTGCTGGTGCGCCTGCTGTTGCCGATCGCCCTGGTGATCTCCTTCTATCTGTTCCTGCGCGGGCACAACCAACCGGGTGGCGGTTTCGTCGCCGGACTGGTGATGTCGGTGGCGTTCATCCTGCAATACATGGTCGCCGGCACCCAGTGGGTCGAGGCGCAAATGAGCTTGCGGCCGCTGCGCTGGATGGGCACCGGGCTGTTGTTCGCCACCGTTACCGGGCTCGGGGCGATGGCGGTCGGGTATCCGTTCCTGACCACCCACACC
>NZ_JBFTMK010000614.1:0-2803 GCF_056396965.1 Pseudomonas sp. 05N434 | reverse complement strand
GTCTGCACGCCGGCTGCCATCAACATCTTGATGCCTTGGCCGTCGAGGGTGTTGAAAGTCTTGAATTCGCTGCCGTCTTCGAGGAAGTACAGGCGCCCGTCGGTCAGCACGCCGTCGACGTCGAATACCGCCAGTTTGATCTGTTTGCCGCGTTGCAGCAGGTCCGTGCTCATTACATTACTCCAGCGCGCAGCAAATCGTGCATGTTCAGGGCGCCGACCGGGCGGTCTTCGCTGTCGACAACGACCAGTGCATTGATCTTGTGGTCTTCCATGATTTTCAACGCCTCGGCAGCCAGCATCTCGGCACGTGCGGTCTTGCCGTGGGCGGTCATCACCTGCTCGATGGTGGCGCTGTGGATGTCGATGCTGCGGTCCAGGGTGCGACGCAGATCGCCGTCGGTGAAGATCCCGGCAAGTTTACCGTTGGCTTCCAGAATCACGGTCATGCCCAGGCCCTTGCGGGTCATTTCCATCAATGCGTCCTTGAGCAGGGTGCCGCGCTGAACCTGCGGCAGCTCTTGCCCGGCGTGCATGACGTTTTCCACTTTCAACAGCAGGCGTCGACCAAGTGCGCCGCCTGGGTGGGAAAAGGCGAAATCTTCAGCGGTAAAACCGCGGGCTTCCAGCAGCGCCACCGCCAGGGCATCGCCCATCACCAGAGCGGCGGTGGTCGATGAGGTTGGCGCCAGGTTCAGCGGGCAGGCTTCGTGCTCGACGTGAACGTTGAGGTTGACCTCGGCAGCCTTGGCCAGTGCCGAGTCGGGATTGCCGGTGACGCTGATCAATTTGATGCCCAGGCGCTTGATCAGTGGCAGCAGGGTAACGATTTCATTGGTGGAGCCGGAGTTCGACAGTGCCAGGATGATGTCGTCACGCGTGATCATACCCATGTCGCCGTGGCTGGCTTCGGCTGGATGCACGAAGAACGCCGTGGTGCCGGTGCTGGCCAGGGTGGCRGCAATCTTGTTGCCGATGTGCCCCGATTTGCCCATGCCGACCACGACTACGCGGCCTTTGCTGGCCAGAATCATCTCGCAAGCGCGTACGAAATCCGCGTCGATATGGGGTAACAAGCCTTGCACGGCTTCCAGTTCGAGACGGATGGTGCGTTGTGCAGATTGAATCAGGTCGCTGGATTGGCTCATGTCAGAAATCGTATAGCCTGATGAAAAGGCGGCGATTATAACGGTAATGATCAAAACCCTCACGCAAGTTCGTCGCGGTTTGTCATTCCTTGTTACCGAGACCCTCTAAATAGATGATTTCAGGTGGTCATGTTGCTGAACGTGCCCGGCTTGGGCCTTGGGCGCTTGGCATTTGCAGTGATATAGTTCGCCGCCAGTTCGGCCTGCCCGGGAAGGTATGTGCTTTCGTCAGAAAGCCAGGCGTCCGAGTGAGAGGCTGCATCGCAAGGAGTTTAGATGAGTGCCGATAACGCCTACGCGGTCGAGCTGAAGGGACTGACCTTCAAGCGCGGTGCGCGCAGCATTTTCAATAACATCGATATCCGCATACCACGCGGCAAGGTCACCGGCATCATGGGGCCTTCCGGGTGTGGCAAGACCACGCTGTTGCGGTTGATGGGGGCCCAATTGCGCCCCACCAGCGGCGAAGTCTGGGTCAATGGCCAGAACCTGCCGACGTTGTCGCGCAGCGATTTGTTCGATGCGCGCAAGCACATGGGCGTGCTGTTTCAGAGCGGCGCGCTGTTTACCGATCTCGATGTATTCGAGAACGTCGCCTTTCCGCTGCGTGTTCATACCACACTGCCGGAAGAGATGATTCGCGATATTGTCCTGCTCAAATTGCAGGCCGTGGGCTTGCGTGGCGCCATTGACCTGATGCCTGACGAATTGTCCGGCGGTATGAAGCGTCGAGTCGCGCTGGCCCGGGCGATTGCCCTCGATCCGCAAATTCTCATGTACGACGAGCCTTTTGTCGGCCAGGACCCGATCGCCATGGGCGTGCTGGTGCGCCTGATCCGCCTGCTCAACGATGCGCTGGGCATCACCAGCATCGTGGTCTCCCACGATCTGGCCGAGACCGCGAGCATCGCCGACTACATCATTGTGGTGGGTGACGGGCAAGTGTTGGGGCAGGGCACACCCAAGGAATTGATGACTTCGCAGGAACCACGGATTCGCCAGTTCATGACTGGTGAACCCGACGGCCCGGTCGCATACCACTTTCCAGCGACGGATTACCGCGCAGATCTTCTGGGGAAGCGCTGATGCGCAAGATTTCATTAATAGAAAGAGTGCGCCGTTTCGGCCACGCCGGCATCGATGTGCTGGCGGTATTCGGGCGTTCGGCGCTGTTCCTGTTTCATGCCTTGCTCGGTCGCGGTGGCATCGGCGGCAGTTTTGGCCTGCTGGTCAAGCAACTGCATTCGGTTGGTGTGATGTCCCTGGTGATCATCGTGGTCTCCGGGGTGTTCATCGGTATGGTGCTGGCGCTGCAGGGCTTCAATATCCTGTCCAGCTATGGCTCGGAGCAGGCTGTCGGGCAGATGGTTGCGCTGACACTGCTGCGTGAACTGGGGCCGGTCGTCACGGCCTTGCTGTTCGCCGGGCGTGCGGGTTCGGCGCTGACCGCCGAAATCGGCAACATGAAATCCACCGAGCAACTGTCCAGTCTGGAAATGATCGGGGTTGACCCGCTCAAGTACATTATTGCTCCGCGCCTGTGGGCCGGCTTCATTTCCCTGCCGGTGCTGGCAATGATTTTCAGCGTGGTGGGTATCTGGGGCGGTTCGTGGGTGGCCGTCGACTGGCTGGGTGTCTATGAAGGCTCCTACTGGT
>NZ_JBFTMK010000613.1:0-2807 GCF_056396965.1 Pseudomonas sp. 05N434 | reverse complement strand
GCCTTACACCCTGCGCAACAACGACATTGTGCTGATCGAAGGCCGGCACTTCTCGGCGCAACAGTTCTACCGGCAATTGGTGCTGGAATTCGACCGCCTGTACGCCGAAGGCGCCAACCGGCGGAGGATGATGTCGGTGAGCCTGCATGACCGCATCGGCGGCACCCCGGCGATGGTCGAGGCGGTGGAGCGCTTTATCCGCTACGCCAAGTCCCATCCGAAGGTCAGCTTCATGCGCAAGGATCAGATTGCCCAGATCGTGCTGACCGAAAAGAACCCGCTGATCGATAACACCGAGGCGGCGTACAACCACTGAGCCAAATCACCGCCAAAACCGGAATGAAAAGATCGCAGACTGCGATCTTTTCATCGGCTCGCTACGCCAACAACTGACTCAACACCGCACGCAACTTGCCGGGTTTCACCGGTTTGTTCAGCAATGGCGCGTCGAGCCGCTGCAACGAGCGTCGACACTGATCGGTGCGGTCGGCGGTGATGATCACCGCCGGTATCGTCCGGCTGAAATGCTCGCGCAGATGCCGGACCACTTCACAGCCCACCACCCCGTGATCGAGGTGGTAATCCGCCAGAATCAGTTCCGGCGCCTGCCCCTGCAAAGCCACCAGCGCGGTGGCCTCATCGGTGGCGGTGACCACCTCGCAGCCCCACTGCCCGAGCAGTGCGCTCATGCTTTCAAGGATGCTGACTTCGTTGTCCAGCACCAGCAGGCGCCGCCCCGGCAGCGGGTTGCCGGTGCTCGGCTGCGGCACGGCCTGGCTGATCGGCAGTGGAATCTCACGGGAAATCGGCACCTCGATGCTGAACATCGAACCGCGCCCTGGCCGCGAATGCACCTGAATCCGGTAATCGAGGATCTTGGCGATGCGTTCGACAATCGCCAGTCCCAGGCCCACGCCCTTGCGGTCGGCGGCACGGCCAACGTCCAGTTGGTTGAATTCGAGGAAGATCGAGTCGAGACGGTCCGCCGGGATCCCGCGCCCGGTGTCCCAGACTTCGATTCGCAGCGCGTTGCCCCGGCGCCGGGCACCCAGCAGGATGCTGCCGTCGTCGGTGTAGCGGCAGGCATTGCTGAGGAAGTTGCGCAGAATCCGCGTCATCAGGCGCAAGTCGGTATGAATGGCGTAATCGCCCATGTGCACCCGCAGGTTCAACCCGGTCGCCGCGGCCACCGACTGAAACTCCGAAACCAGTGGCGCGAACAATTCATCGAGGCGGTACAGGGCGATGTCCGGCTTTACCGCGGCCTGATCGAGCCGGGAAATATCCAGCAGGTCGGTGAGCAAGTCTTCGGCCCCTTCCAGTGCCTGATGGGTGCGCTCCACCAGTACCTGTTCGACGTCGGGCAAATGCCGTTCGCGCAAGGTCGAGATCAACAAACGCGCGGCATTGAGCGGTTGCAGCAGGTCGTGACTGGCGGCGGCGAGGTATTTGTCCTTGCTGCGATTGGCCGCTTCGGCGGCATCACGGGCGTCGCGCAAGGCTTCGGCGATCTGTTTACGCTCGGTGATCTGTTGTTGCAGATTGCGGTTGGCGTCCAGCAACTCATTGGTGCGCGCGGTGACCCGTTGCTCCAGTTGATCATTGAGCTGTTGCAAGCGCTCCTGGGCCTGTTTTCGTTCGGTGATGTCGGCGACGAACCCCTCCACCAGGCCTTCCTGATCCGGTTTGAGCAGCAGGTTCATCAACACGTCGAGGACAGTGCCGTCCTTGCGCCGCAGCTGGGTTTCATAGCCCAGCAGGCTGCGCTCACGCTGGAGGACTTCGCCGATGCCTTCCAGCTCTTGCGCGCCGCCGACGAACAGCGTGCCCGCCAGGTCCGTCAGGGAAAACAGCACCTCCTGCGGGTCCTGATAGCCAAGCATCCGCGCCAGCGCCGGGTTGGCGGCGCGCATGCCTTCCTGCAGGCTGGCCTGGAAGATTCCGTGCACGGCGTTTTCGAACAGCCATTTGTAGCGGTTGCGCTCGGCCTCCAGTTCATCCAGGCGCGCGGCCAGTTCCGGGTAATGACTCTTGCGCGCCGAGTGATTGCCCAGGCCGAGTAACCCGGTCAGCGCCCGTTGCTGTTCGTCAGAGGGCTTCGCCATAGACGACCTCGACGTCGCGCTGGCTGGACTCGCGCGGGTTGGTAAGGATGCACGGGTCATCCATGGCATGTTGCGACAGGAACGGAATGTCCGACGTACTCACCCCGTGCAGGCCCAGGGTTTCGTGGAAGCCGATGGCGTGTTTGAGGGCGATCAAGTGGTCGACCAGACGTCCGCAGATCTGCCGGTGGTTCAGGCCGCGACAATCGATGCCGAAGGTCTCGGCAATCACCTTGAAGCGCTCCGGCGCCGAGCTGTAGTTGAACGCCACCACGTGCTCCACCAGCACCGCGTTGCACAAGCCGTGAGGCAGATCGAGGAATCCACCGAGGCTGTGGGACATGGCGTGCACCGCGCCGAGGATCGCGTTGGAGAACGCCAGCCCGGCCTGCATGCTGCCGAGCATGATCTTTTCCCGCAGGGCGATGTCGTTCGGGTTGGCGATCATCTGCACCAGATTGCCGTTGATCAGCCGCATCGCCTCCAGCGCGTGGGGATCGGTGAGCGGCCCGTGGCCGGTGGAAACGAAGGCCTCGATGGCGTGGACCAACGCGTCGATGCCGGTACAGGCCGACAGGAACGGGTCCATGCTCAGGGTGGTTTCCGGGTCGATCAGCGACACGTCCGGCACCGCAGCCTTGCTGACGATGGAGAATTTCATGCGTTCTTGCTGATTGGAGATGATCACGAACTGCGACACAT
>NZ_JBFTMK010000612.1:0-2815 GCF_056396965.1 Pseudomonas sp. 05N434 | reverse complement strand
GTGATGGCATTGAGAAGGGACAATAGCCACCGAGTCCAGTAGCCCAGCAGTCCACGATGGAGGTTTTGTCATGAGTGCCCTGACGCTCGAAGGCTGGTGCAAGCCCAGTCCCGACCAGAAGTCCATCCCGGTCGGTGAGATCCATTTTTACGTCGACGGCCCCCTCCATCTGCGTCTGGAGGAAGCTGAAGAACGCCTGCAGAAGACCCATGAGCGTGAAGCCATGGTCGACGTCGACATGAGCACAATGGATTTGGTCTTGCCAGAGGGATGCGGCCCCTTGTCCGATTGCCAAATGCGCGTCTATATACATAAAGAACACGATTACGAGCGAGGTCAGTTCCATTTGGTCGGGCATCGAGCGAGCGATGGCAGCGTGATCTATACCAACGCGGTTATGATTGATCAGTTGCTTTAGAAACGCCGCATGATGCGCGGGAACGCAAAAAACCGGTCCGTAGCGGCCGGTTTTTTATGCCTGAAATTTGAGCATTCCTGGCGCTTCAGCGCTGCGGCAAAACCCTGCAATACAGAAAACGGGTTCTACCCAAACCATCGCGACACACCCTCCTAGACTCGTTTCAGGCCGCTCTTCCATCCGTATCCAGGGTGTATTGGTGGTTATAATGTTGATTAGTGATTTTCAGTAGGTATAGTAACCACAAGCACACCACAGGGAGGTGATGTGAATAGCCGGTTTTTGATAAGCCAAATCGTCGCGGACGGCTGGTATCTGGTACGAATCAGGGGGAGTCATCACCACTTCAAGCATCCGACCAAGCCTGGACTGGTGACGGTTCCTCACCCGAAAAAGGACCTGCTCAAGAAAACGGCCATTAGTATTTTGCAACAGGCGCTGCTCTGACGAACCGATGGACTGCGCCCTCGGAGGATAACGAACATGCTTTACCCCATCGCGATTTCCATGGGTGATGACGAACACGCCTGGGGCGTAGAAGTTCCGGATATTCCAGGTTGCTTCTCCGCCGGTGAAGATCTGGATGACGCCATGGCCATGGCTCGCGAAGCCATCGAAGGTCATTTCGAGATTCTGGCCGAAGACGGATCACCGATTCCGCCCGCCAACAAAGTGACCCTGCATGCGGCCAATCCACAGTACGCAGGGTGCACGTGGGCCGTGGTGGATATCGATATCACCAAATACCTGGGCAAGGCGCAGAAACTCAACATCACCCTGCCCGGCTATCTGCTCAACCGCATCGATGAGTACGTATTGCACCATCCCGAAGAGAAAAGTCGCTCCGGGTTTCTGGCCTCGGCGGCGCTCAAGGTCTTGCAGCAAAGTTGATAGCCTGAAAATCGGATCAATCAAGGGGACGAATGTGTCCCCTTTGATTCGTCAGCGCGTTGCCACCATGAACAACCGCGGAAACGGCAGCAGCACCGAACCATCGCTCAGCGCCGGATAGGCCCGCTCGATTGCCGTCTGATACTGCTTGAGATAGTGTGCCCGTTCCACGTCATCCAATGGTTCGAGAAAAGGCCGCAAACCGGAGCCCTTGAACCACTCGACCACGCCCGATGCGCCGTCCGCGAGCGGATGATAGTAAGTGGTGCGCCATACATCGACGCGAGTGCAGTGGCCACGCAGCATTGAGTAGTAGCCGCTTGCACCCTCCATTTCCGTTCGCAGGCCGGCAGCCCTTGCCAGCTTGTCAGCCCAAGGGCCGTTCGCTGCGACCTCGCGCATCAACCGGTGCGACGGTTCGTTGAGGTTATCGGGCATCTGGATCGCCAGGCTGCCGCCGGGTGTGAGCCTGTTTACCAGCGACGGCAGCAGCCTGGCGTGATCCGGCACCCACTGCAGCACCGCATTGGCGAAGATCACGTCAAACGGGCCGGTGTCGCTCCAGGTATCAATGTCAGCGACGTCGAAACGTACCTGAGGCAAACGCTTGCGGGCGGCCTCGATCATATCGGTCGAACTGTCCAACCCACGCACCGCGGCATCGGGAAAACGCTGGACCAGCAACTCGGTCGAATTACCGGGGCCACAACCGATATCGATGGCCGAACGGACGTCCGCAGGGATGGCGGCCAGCAAGTCACGCGCCGGGCGCGTGCGCTCATCTTCGAAAGCTACGTATTGTTTGGCGGACCAACTCATATCGCTCTCCTGTCGGGTGCATTGTTGTCGCCAGGGGCAGACAACCGGTTGGCTACGATACATCGTCCGCGTCAGTTAACCCACGCCCCCACCCGCCAATGCCAGCCATCGTTACGTTGCTCCCAGTGCGGATGCACATAACGATACCCCGGTCGCTCCGGGACCCAATGGCCATGAACCGCGACATAACGCCCGCCTTCCCAACGCCAGTACCCCCTGGACCAGAGGTAACCCGGTCGCCCCGCGGGCTCTACCTCGACAACGCGTTCCGGCGGCGGCTGCGGTGCGATGACCTCAACATATTCACGCTCCACCGGACGCCGGTCATGAACGACCCGTTCCTGCACACAACCCGCTGCGGTAACCACCACTGCCAGCAACACCATGTAACGTAACAACATGCCGCCTCCTCTGGCTTGAAAGCCAAGTTGAGTGAACCAGCAAAAAAACGCCCCCTTTTCCACCATGCTCCTGCCTGGTTCACTGCTTTTTTAACAGGTCTTGTCTGTCTATTGCCTGAACCCGGATCACTTGACGATCGGAAAACACAGAGGATCTGGATGAGCCTTTTTTATCGCCAAATCGTAGGAAGTCATAACCTAAATGACCGTTCGTCGACCGACCAGCAAAGCAGTTTTGACAGTATAAAAATGGCATCTATAGTCCTATCGCGGCCTGTTGGAAGGA
>NZ_JBFTMK010000611.1:0-6337 GCF_056396965.1 Pseudomonas sp. 05N434 | reverse complement strand
AGACCGACGTTGTCGATGACCTTCTTCCACGGCAGCAACCGCGCTTCCTGGAACATCAGCCGGGTGTCTTCCCGGGCGGCACTCAGCGGCGCGGAGCCAGCAAACAACTCGCCAGCCGTAGGTTTGTCGAGACCGGCGAGCAAGCGCAACAAGGTGCTTTTGCCACAACCGCTGCGCCCGACCACCGCCACAAACTGCCCGGCAGGAATGTGCAGGTCGATTTCACGCAGCACTTGCCGCGAACCGAAGGTCTTTTGCAGCTTGCGCACTGCCAGCGGGATTCCGCGCAGCAGGCGTGGAGGTTGTTGAGCCGTCATGCGGCACCTCCCTTGGCAACCTGATAGGCCGGATGCCAGCGCAGCCACACGCGTTCAAGTCCACGGGCCGCGAGATCAGCGAGTTTGCCGAGCACGGCATACAACAGAATCGCCAGTACCACTACGTCGGTCTGCAAGAATTCCCGGGCATTCATTGCCAGGTAGCCAATGCCGGCGTTGGCGGAGATGGTTTCGGCGACGATCAGGGTCAGCCACATGAAGCCCAGGGCAAAACGCACTCCGACCAGAATCGAAGGCAGCGCACCCGGCAGGATCACCTGACGGAACAGGCTGAAACCGGACAGGCCATAACTGCGGGACATTTCCACCAGCGCCGGATCGACGTTGCGGATGCCGTGGTACGTGTTGAGGTAGATCGGGAACAACGTGCCCAACGCCACCAGGAAAATCTTCGCCGACTCATCGATGCCGAACCACAGGATCACCAGCGGAATCAGCGCCAGGTGCGGTATGTTGCGGATCATCTGCACCGAACTGTCGAGCAGGCGTTCGCCCCACTTCGACAGGCCGGTGATAAAGCCCAGCGCCAGGCCAATGCCGCCGCCAATGGCGAACCCGAGTGCCGCGCGCCAGCCGCTGATAGCCAGGTGAGTCCAGATTTCACCGCTGCGGAACAGGCTCACACCGGCTTCGATCACCGCGATGGGCGCCGGCAGAATCCGCGTCGACAACCAGCCCGCCGACACCGACAACTGCCATACCGCCAGCAACAGAATCGGCAACACCCAGGGTGCGAGGCTGTGGATAGTTTTCTTCATGGCCACGCCTCAGCTCTGGGACGCGGCTTTGGGAAGAATGTCGTTGGCCACCATCTCGCCGAACGGGCTGACGTAACCGGCGCTTTTCGGCAGTTCCGGGCGCTCGATGTCCAGGTGCGGGAACAGCAACTCGGCCACCCGATAGGATTCTTCCAGGTGTGGATAACCGGAGAAGATGAACGTATCGATGCCCAGATCGGCGTATTCCTTCACCCTGGCGGCCACGGTCGGACCATCGCCGACCAGCGCCGTACCGGCCCCGCCGCGCACCAGACCGACACCGGCCCAGAGGTTGGGACTGACTTCCAGGTTGTCGCGACTACCGCCATGCAAAGCGGCCATGCGTTGCTGGCCGACCGAATCGAAACGCGCCAGAGAAGCCTGGGCGCGGGCAATGGTGTCATCGTCCAGATGAGAGATCAGTCGATCCGCCGCTTGCCACGCCTCGGCGTTGGTTTCGCGAACGATCACATGCAGGCGAATACCGAAACGCACGGTGCGCCCGCGCTTCGCGGCTTTGGCGCGAACCTGTGCGATTTTCTCGGCAACGGCGGCCGGTGGCTCGCCCCAGGTCAGGACCATTTCGACCTGCTCGGCCGCCAGATCCTGCGCCGCTTCCGAAGAGCCGCCGAAATACAGCGGCGGACGCGGTTGCTGGATCGGCGGATAGAGCAACTTGGCGCCCTTCACGCTGATGTGCTGACCGTCGTAATCGACGGTTTCGCCTTCCAGTACCCGGCGCCAGATGCGGGTGAATTCCACCGAGGCCTGATAGCGCTCTTCGTGACTGAGGAACAAACCGTCGCCGGCCAGTTCTTCCGGATCGCCACCGGTAACCAGGTTGAACAACGCACGACCGCCGGACAGACGATCCAGGGTCGCGGCCTGACGCGCCGCCACCGTCGGGGAAATGATCCCGGGGCGCAGGGCGACGAGGAATTTCAACCGTTGGGTCACCGGGATCAGCGAGGCGGCCACCAGCCACGAATCTTCGCAGGAGCGACCGGTGGGAATCAGCACCCCGCCGAACCCCAGGCGATCCGCCGCTTGCGCGACTTGTTGCAGGTAACCGTGGTCGATGGCGCGAGCGCCTTCGGCGGTACCAAGGTAATGGCCGTCGCCGTGGGTAGGCAGGAACCAGAAGATATTGAGGCTCATGGAGTGGTCTCCTTGGGGAATCGAATTACGGCGCTTTGGCGACGGCTGCCGGTGGCGTCCAGATCACGTCCTTGATACTCAAGGGCTTGGGAATAAGCTTGAGCTGGTAGAAGCTGTCGGCGATTTTCTGTTGGGCGGCGACCACCTCAGGGGTCAGGAACAGCGCGCCGTAGCCCTGGCGCTTCACCGAAGTCAGGGTGATGTCCGCCGGCAGGCCGAGCAGTGGCGAAACCTGTCGGGTTACGTCCTCGGGATTGGCCCGGGACCATTCACCGACCGCGCGCACTTCTTCCACCAGGGTTTTGATCAGTTCCTGCACCGATTTGATCGGCGAGCCCTTCGGCACCAGGATCGCTTCGCTGTGGGGCGCTGGCGGTTCATAAGCGACGTAGAGCAGATCGGCGCCCGCGGCCTGAGCGAAAACCGGAGGCGTTTCGCCGGTGACGCCGAAGTCSATGGAGCCGACGTTCAGGCCTTCAAGCAGTTGCGGGCCGCCGGGGAACTCCGTCCATTGCACGTCCACACCTTGGGCGGCGAGGCGTTTTTCCAGAGTGCCTTTGGCTTTGAGCAGCACCAGGGTGCCGTATTTCTGATAGCCGATTCGCAAAGTCTCGGCTTGGGCTTGAGTAATGACGCCGAAGGACACAGCCGCAGCAAACAGAGCGACCAGACCACGACGCAAAATGACAGGGCGCATGGCGCTCTCCTTTTTGCAGTTGGGTTTTGGCTGCACCTGCTTGCCCGTTAGCGGGCCAGTAAGGTGAGTACTTCAAATTCAGATGTTGCTTGAGGGCTGGCTTAAATGCTCCAGCGAGCACTCAACAAACGTTCGTTCAACAGGTTTGGATCGAGCGGCTTGGGCCGGCGAGCCATGGCGCTGTAGAACAGCTCCAGCGATTCGTTCAGTCGTTGTGCAAGCTCGGGAGCCAACTGCGCCTGGGTGCTGCCTTCGCCGTAAGCGATCTGACTGTCTACGGCGAAAATCCCGTGGAGCATTTCCTGGGCCTTCAACGCCGACAGCACTGGCTTGAGCGCGTAATCCACCGCCAACATGTGGGCGATGCTGCCGCCGGTCGCCATTGGCAGAACCACTTTGTGGGCCAGAGCGCGCTCGGGCAGCAAATCCAGTACGGTTTTCAACGCGCCGGAGAACGAGGCTTTGTAAACCGGTGTGGCGATGAGCAGGCCGTCGGCGTTATCAATCTGTTGCAACAGATCGATCACCTTCGGGCTGTCGAAACGGGCATGCAGTAAATCTTCAGCCGGGAAGTCCCGTACCTGGTAACTCACCACTTCCACACCTTGCTCTTGCAACCAGCGTTTGGAGCGCTCCAGCAACACCCCGGAACGGGAGCGTAGGCTGGGGCTGCCACCGAGTGAGACGACCAGCATTCAGACAATTCCTTGAGCGGTGTTGGCGATTCRCAGCTTGCGATCTCGCATCGATGGAATGACCTTAACAGGTGATTTATATATCCATAAATCATATTTATTCATTTGGTTATATCTTAAATGAATATGCTGTTCGTCTTTTTCCAGACAAAAAACAGGCCGTCGAAACGGCCTGAAAATCCCCTGCTTTGTAAATCTACACAGCCCTTGTAGGAGCGAGCGGTGCGGCGATCCGACTTGCCCGCGAAGGCGTCACCCCTGACGCTAGAAAGACCGAGGCGTTCGCTTCGCGGGCAAGCATCGCTCCTACAAGGGTTCAGCGATTCGGCTGCGGCGTCAGGCGCAGGTACGGTTTCACCGCGCGATACCCCTTGGGAAAACGTCGCTGGATTTCATCTTCGTCCTTGAGTGACGGCACGATCACCACCTCATCACCGTCCTGCCAATTGGCCGGTGTGGCCACCTTGTAGTTGTCGGTGAGCTGCAGCGAATCGATTACCCGCAGAATCTCATTGAAGTTACGGCCGGTACTCGCCGGGTAAGTGATGGTCAGCCGGATCTTCTTSTTCGGATCGATCACGAACARYGARCGCACGGTCARRGTSTCGTTGGCRTTCGGRTGRATCAGGTCGTACAGGTCGGACACTTTACGGTCCGCATCGGCGAGGATCGGGAAATTGACGATGGCGTTCTGGGTTTCGTTGATGTCCTCGATCCACCCGTGATGCGAATCCACCGGGTCCACGGAAAGGGCAATGGCTTTGACGCCGCGCTGGGCGAACTCATCCTTGAGCCTGGCGGTGAAGCCCAGCTCGGTGGTGCACACCGGCGTAAAGTCTGCCGGATGGGAAAACAGCACGCCCCAGCTATCGCCCAGCCATTCGTGGAAACGGAGGGTGCATCGATCCCAAGGTTCGAGAAGGCCTTGAGTTGTTGCAAAAAGGGAACTTCAAGGAGGGTTTACGGGGGTGAGCCCGCCTTGAAAACGCAAAAGCCCCGCCCGGCGTAATGCCGGGCGGGGCTTTTTTTCATCGGTTATGCGAGCGCTATTACAACAGCGGGATCGAGTAGCTGACGATCAGACGGTTTTCGTCCTGGTCGCGCTGACCTGGGATGTCGTTGCGCCACATGGCGTTTTTCCAGGTGAGGCCCAGGTTTTTCAACGGACCTTCTTGTACTACGTACGCCAGGGTCAGGTCGCGTTCCCACTCGGAACGGCCAGTTGCGTTGACGCTAGTCTGAGCTGCCCCCACTTTACCGGTTGTGTCGATGTTATCGCCACGCAGATAAACCATGCCCGCAGTCAGGCCTGGGACGCCGACTTTGGCAAAATCGAACGCGTAGCGAGCTTGCCAGGTACGTTCGCCAGCACGGGCAAACTTGGCGATCTGGCTGTCGGTAGTCAGGTAAGCCGACGAGCCATCACCCTGGTTCAGCCAAGGGAAGTCGCTATTACCATTGCTGACCTGGTAACCGCCGCCGAAGGTGTGACCGGCAACCGAGTACAGGAAAAGACCGCTATACAGGTTATTGTCGACTTTACCTTTGGTAATGCCGGTTCCGTAGTCACCTGTAGTGAAATAGGCAGAGTCATGGCCGTTGGCGCCATCGTTACGGCTGTTGAAGTAACGGAAGTCAGACTTCAGCACACCTGGACCAATCGACCAGTTGTGAACCAGACCCAGGAAGTGCTGCTTGTAGAAATCTTCCAGGTTGCCGTAGTAGTACTGGGCGGTCAGGTCCTTGGTGATTTTGTAGTCGCCACCGCCATAGATGAACTTGTTGCTGTCACGACCGGCAGCAGTGTGAGCGTTGGCACCAGCGATCGACAACTCTTCGTTGTTGCTGGAGTTACGCCCCTTGGCGTGCTCGATCTGACCGCCAACCAGTGTCAGGTCTTTGATTTCGTTCGAGGTGATCTGACCGCCCTGGAAGGTTTGCGGCARCAGACGACCGTCGTTGGTCACGATCACCGGCAGTTTTGGCTGCAGGGTACCCAACTTCAATTCGGTCTGGGAAATCTTGGCTTTGGCAGTCAGGCCCAGGCTGGAGAAGTTATCAACCGCTTTGCCGTTGGACTCACTTGGGAAAACAGTGCCGCCGTAAGAAGTCGAAGTGGCGCCGTTAGTACCGCCACCGGTGTCCAGACGCACGCCCAACAGGCCGATGGCATCGATACCGAAGCCGACAGTGCCTTGTGTGTAGCCGGAAGTGAAGCGCAGATCGAAACCTTGGCCCCATTCCTCGTTCTTGCTTTGAACGCCGTTGGCCTTGACTTTGGCGGTACCCGCGTCGGAATCGCGGTTATCGGTGTTGATGTAGAAGTTACGCAGCCCCAATGTAGCCTTGCTGTCTTCGATGAAACCGGCGGCGCCTGCCTGCTGCGCCAAAACCCCTACGGCCACAGCCAGGGCCAAGGTGGACTTGTTCATTGTTTCGCTCCTCTCATTTCTAATTCTGGGTTCCTGGTCCTGGTCGAGTGCCCGGATCCAAAGATGCGCAATGAGCGCCGGGTGGTCAGCCCCCTTGTTTTTGCCGACATGACAAACCAAAAGATTTATTGCAGTATTTTTTAATGCCATTTAGGCATATATATCCATGCCGGGACATAAGGTATCGGCTCATGAACCAATTCCTTGATCTTCAAAATCGGGGGGTGCTGAATCCGATACTCGTGTCGCTGCCAATGAG
>NZ_JBFTMK010000610.1:0-2828 GCF_056396965.1 Pseudomonas sp. 05N434 | reverse complement strand
ACCCGTGACCGCGGCCTGTATCAGGAAGTGGGCAAGCTCACCCGCGAGCTGCATAGCGCGATCGTCAATTTCCAGATTGACCCGCACATGCCGCAAGCTGAGGAAGTGTCTCAGATCACGGATGCCACCGAGCGCCTGTCCTATGTGGTCAAGCTGACCGAGGCCGCGGCCAACCGCACCATGGACCTGGTGGAAAACGCCACGCCGCTGATCAACAGCCTGAGCGATGRAGCCCAGGCGCTGAGCACGGATTGGGGACGGTTCATGCGTCGCGAAGTCGGGGCTGAAGAGTTCCGCGAACTGGCCCGGCGGGTCGATGGTTTCCTGACACGCAGCAGTGAAGACAACCGCGTCGTGTCGAGCAACCTCAACGACATTCTGCTGGCCCAGGATTACCAGGACCTCACCGGTCAGGTGATCAAGCGTGTGACCCAATTGGTCACCGAAGTTGAAAGCAATCTGCTCAAGCTCGTGCTCATGGCCAGTCACGTAGACCGCTTTGCGGGTATCGAACACGACCGTGAGGCGATGCTTGCTGAAAAAGATCCACAAAAACATCTCTCTCAGGGTGAAGGTCCGCAGATTCATGCCGATAAAAGAGAAGACGTTGTGTCCGGTCAGGACGATGTGGACGATTTGTTATCCAGTCTTGGATTTTAGTTTTCTGGGTTTTTAGACCTGTAGGAGCACCCCCTTAATGAGCTTCGGCGCCGATGAAGAGATCCTTCAGGATTTCCTGGTTGAGGCCGGCGAGATTCTAGAGCAACTGTCCGAGCAGCTGGTCGAGCTGGAAAGCCGACCTGATGATGCGGACTTGCTCAATGCAATTTTTCGCGGTTTTCACACTGTAAAAGGGGGCGCCGGCTTCCTCCAGCTCAACGAGCTGGTGGAGTGCTGTCACATCGCCGAGAACGTGTTCGACATCCTGCGCAAGGGTGAGCGTCGCGTCGACTCGGAACTGATGGACGTGGTTCTCGAAGCGCTGGACGCGGTGAACAGCATGTTCAGCGAAGTCCGCGAACGCAGCCCGATCACGGCTGCCACGCCTGAATTACTCGCGGCGCTGGCCCGTCTGGCCGAGCCGCAAATGGAAGCTGCACCGGCGCCGGTCGCTGAAGTGGTTGAAGCACCGGTCGCCGAAAGCGAATCGGGCGACATTACCGATAACGAATTCGAACAACTGCTGGACTCGCTGAACGCCGTCAAGGCCCAGGCCGAGGCGCCCGTAGCGGCTGCGCAGCCTGTTTCGCAGCCTGCCGCCGATGCAGCCGCCAGTGACGAAATCACCGATGCCGAGTTCGAGTCGTTGCTCGATCAATTGCACGGCAAAGGCCAGTTCGCCGCCGATGCAGTAGCCGCTGCGCCTGCTGCTCCGGCTGCTCCGAAAGCCGCCGGCGACAGCTCCGACATCACCGACGACGAGTTCGAAGCACTGCTCGACCAGTTGCACGGCAAAGGCAACTTTGCGGTCGATGCGCTGGAATCGGCAATCGCTTCGGCGCCAGCCCCGGCTGCGCCAACCGCCGCTGCGGCCGGTAGCGATCTGATCTCCGATCATGAATTCGAATCGCTGCTCGACGAATTGCATGGCAAGGGCAAGTTCACTGAAGTGGGCACTGCGTCTGCTGTTGCTTCGGTAGCGACTCCGGTTGCCAAGGCACCAGCACCTGTGGCCAAGGCACCCGAGCCAAAAGCCCCCGAGCCCAAAGCAGAAGCACCGAAGCCTGCTGCCGCCGCAGCGCCGGCTCCTGCTCGTGCCCCGGCCGCGCCGCCCGCGGAAAAGCCAACCAGCGAAGCCGAGACCACCGTGCGGGTCGACACCGCGCGTCTCGACGAAATCATGAACATGGTCGGCGAGCTGGTACTGGTTCGTAACCGCCTGGTTCGTCTGGGCCTCAACAGCGGCGACGAAGCCATGTCCAAGGCCGTGTCGAACCTCGACGTGGTCACGGCCGACCTGCAAACCGCGGTCATGAAGACCCGGATGCAACCAATCAAGAAAGTCTTCGGGCGCTTCCCGCGTCTGGTTCGCGACCTGGCTCGCCAGCTCAAGAAAGAGATCAACCTGGAACTGGTCGGCGAAGAAACCGACCTCGACAAGAACCTCGTCGAGGCCCTGGCCGACCCGTTGGTCCACTTGGTGCGCAACTCGGTCGACCACGGTATCGAAGAGCCGGCTGATCGCGAAGCGATGGGCAAGCCTCGCAGCGGCAAAGTGATTCTGTCCGCTGAACAGGAAGGCGACCACATCCTGCTGTCCATCTCCGATGACGGCAAGGGCATGGACGCTGACGTTTTGCGCGGTATCGCCGTGAAAAAAGGTTTGATGGACAAGGATGCGGCGGACCGTCTCAGCGAGTCCGATTGCTTCAACCTGATCTTCGCGCCGGGCTTCTCGACCAAGACCGAGATCTCCGACGTGTCCGGTCGTGGCGTGGGCATGGACGTGRTGAAAACCAAGATCGCCCAGCTCAACGGCACCATCAATATCTACTCGACCAAGGGCAAAGGCTCGAAGATCGTCATCAAGGTCCCGTTGACCCTGGCGATCATGCCGACGCTGATGGTCATGCTCGGCAACCAGGCGTTCGCGTTCCCGCTGGTGAACGTCAACGAGATCTTCCACCTCGACCTGTCGCGCACCAACGTGGTGGACGGCCAGGAAGTGGTGATCGTGCGGGACAAGGCGCTGCCCTTGTTCTACCTCAAGCGCTGGCTGGTCAGCTCCGCCGCTCACGAAGAGCAGCGCGAGGGCCATGTGGTGATCCTTTCGGTGGGCACTCAACGGATCGGCTTCGTCGTCGATCAGTTGGTGGGCCAGGAAGAAG
>NZ_JBFTMK010000609.1:0-2859 GCF_056396965.1 Pseudomonas sp. 05N434 | reverse complement strand
GTCCAAGGTAACGTGATGCAAAAAAACGGCCCGCTATCGAAATAGCGAGCCGTTTCAGTCAATCGTCCATCCCTCGGCCGCTGAACAAGCGGCTGATCATTTCCATGGAGTATCCCCGATAACTCAGGAACCTGCCCTGTTTGGCACGCTCCCGAGCGTCTATCGGTAAATGCCCGGAAAATTTGCGCCGCCAGGTGTCTTCCAGTTGTTCCTGCCAATCGATACCACTCTCGCGCAAGGCGAGCTCAATGTCGGTACGTTGCAGGCCGCGCTGGCTCAGCTCTTCGCGAATTCGCAAAGGGCCATAACCGGAACGGGCACGGTAGGAAACGAAGCTTTCGAGGTAGCGGGATTCGGACAACAGCCCCTCTTCCGTCAAGCGGTCAAGTGCTGTGTCGATCATTTCAGGGGGGGCGCCGCGCTGACGCAGTTTACGCGTCAGCTCGACTCGACCGTGCTCGCGTCGCGCGAGCAGGTCCATTGCGGTTCGCCGAACCGCGACGAGTGTATCGAGTACGGCGGTCATCGGATCGATCAGATATCAGCGTCAGCCAGGTCGTCTTCGGTCTCTCTGACGGCCGAAGCCTTGACGTCCGGTGCCGGGGTCAGCAGCTTGTCGCGCAGCTGCTTCTCGAGAGTCGCGGCGATTTCCGGATTGTCTGCCAGGAACTTGGCCGAGTTGGCCTTGCCCTGACCGATCTTGGTGCCGTTGTAGGCATACCAGGCACCGGACTTCTCGACGAAACCGTGCAGCACACCCAGGTCGATCATCTCACCGTTGAGGTAGATGCCCTTGCCGTAAAGAATCTGGAACTCGGCCTGACGGAACGGCGAAGCCACCTTGTTCTTCACGACTTTGACGCGGGTTTCACTACCGACGACTTCATCACCTTCTTTCACCGCGCCAGTACGACGGATGTCCAGACGAACCGATGCGTAGAACTTCAGCGCGTTACCACCGGTGGTGGTTTCCGGGCTGCCGAACATCACGCCGATTTTCATGCGGATCTGGTTGATGAAGATCACCAGGCAGTTGGCGTTCTTGATGTTACCGGTGATTTTACGCAGCGCCTGGGACATCAGACGGGCTTGCAGGCCCACGTGCATGTCGCCCATTTCGCCTTCGATTTCAGCCTTTGGCACCAGAGCGGCCACGGAGTCGACGATGATCACGTCAACGGCGTTGGAACGCACCAGCATGTCGGTGATTTCCAGGGCCTGCTCGCCGGTGTCCGGCTGGGAAACCAGCAGGTCGTCGACGTTGACGCCCAGTTTGCCGGCGTACTCAGGGTCGAGAGCGTGTTCGGCGTCGACGAATGCGCAGGTCGCGCCGGCTTTTTGAGCCTGGGCGATCACCGACAATGTCAGGGTGGTTTTACCGGAGGATTCAGGACCGTAGATTTCAACGATACGGCCTTTTGGCAGGCCGCCAATGCCGAGCGCGATGTCCAGACCCAGAGAGCCAGTGGAAATGGCCGGGATCGCCTGACGGTCCTGATCGCCCATACGCATTACGGCACCCTTGCCGAATTGACGTTCGATCTGACCCAGGGCCGCAGCCAAGGCTTTCTTCTTGTTGTCGTCCATTAAAGTCCTCACGTAATCAATAAGGCCTGACGGCCAACACCTGTATAAGTAGCCAGTATTATTCCACAGCGTTTCAGGATCGCCTACCCCTGATTTGAGATTTCTCCAGCGGTATGCCGCAGCAGCCCCTCTAGCGCGGCCTTCACCGTTTGTCGGCGGACCTCGTCGCGGTTACCGGCAAAGTGCTGRACCTCGCTGAATACCTGCTCACCGACGCCCCAGGCCAGCCACACCGTGCCCACGGGCTTGTTCGGCGAACCGCCATCCGGCCCCGCCACACCGCTGACCGCCACGGCAAAACGCGCCCGGCTTTTTTCCTGTGCGCCCCGGACCATGGCCTCGACCACCTCGCGACTGACCGCCCCGACGGTTGAAAACAACTCGGCCGGAACATTCAATTGCTGGGTTTTCTGACGGTTTGAGTAGGTAACATAACCGGCCTCGAACCACGCCGAGCTCCCCGGAATGCGGGTGATCGCCTCGCTGATCCCACCGCCGGTGCAGGACTCGGCGGCAGTGACGTGGGCATTGAGAAGCTGCAAGCGTCTGCCGAGTAGATCGGCCAGATGAGTGATCTCTTTCACGGCTCTCTCCTGATCGAGCGGAATGAGGCCTACCGTACACGAGCGAATCGCACTTGCAAGGTTCAGGATCGATCAAAATGTTAGTGAGCCAGAGCCCTGACATAGGCCTGACAGGCCTGCAAGGCAATCAATCCGCTGTCACCGGCGTCGGTGATGGCGATAATTCGTTGAGCATGCGCCGGGTCAAGTCGGGCTCTCGCGGCGCCATGATCCACGCCGCCGGTGCCGGAGGCAGCTGGCACTGCACAGGTTGAGGCAGCGTCATGGGCATCGAGGAGGACTGACAGGCGCACATCAGCAGTGGCAAGACGATCGCGCAGGCGACCTTGATCACGTTCGGCATCGCTAAGCGCTCGATAATGGGTTTGTTCACTGGCTGACAGTCGCTGCTCCAGGGCCAGACGCCTGTTTTGTTCGGCCTGTTGCTCGGTGGCGGTCGCCAGAGTCAGTTGATTAAGGCTCTCGGCGTGCACCCTGGCCTGTTCCGCCAGTTGCCGGCCGTAGCGCCAATCCTGAAACTGCCAGGCCAGCGCCGCCGAACAACCGGCCAGCACCAGCAGACCGATCAATCGCCAGCCGTTCAGACCGAAGACTGGCATAGCACCGCCCTCGCCCGCGCCCAGATTTCCAGGCGATCCTGCAACCCGTTCAGCCCACCGTTGATACGGCGAGTGATGCTGTTGAACTG
>NZ_JBFTMK010000608.1:0-4386 GCF_056396965.1 Pseudomonas sp. 05N434 | reverse complement strand
GGCCAATCTGGGTCATGCGACCCTAGTCATCATCGATGCCCAGAAAGAATACCTCAGTGGTCCGCTGGCCCTGAGCGGCATGGATGCTGCCGTCGCAAACATCAAACACCTGCTGACCGCTGCCCGTGCAGCCGGTCGGCCAATCGTGCATGTGCGTCACCTCGGCACCGTCGGTGGGCTGTTCGATCCCCAGGGCGAACGCGGTGAGTTCATCCCGGGCCTGGAGCCACAGGGCGACGAAACCGTCATCGGCAAATTGCTGCCAAGCGCGTTTCACGGCACCGAACTGTACGATCGCCTGCAACAACTGGGCTCGCTCGACCTGATCGTTTGCGGTTTCATGAGTCACTCCAGCGTCAGCACCACCGTGCGTGCGGCGAAGAACCTGGGCTTTCGCTGCACCCTGGTGGAAGACGCCTGCGCGACGCGGGATTTGCCTTGCAAGGGCGGGATCCTCAGCGCCGAACACGTTCAGCAGACCGAAATGGCGATCATGGCGGACAACTTCGCCACCCTCGCCCTGACCCGCGATCTGATCTGATCGACCGTCGATGAGCGGCCCAAACCGCCGCTCATCCGCAAAAGCCTCTCATTTGCCGTAATTGCCCTAGCCTCAGGAACATCCCGGTCAACTCCCGGTCGAAGGGCCGATACCCATTGAGGAAGGTCGGAATGAAGTTATCCGATGGTTTTGATGCACGCCGCTTGCGGCCCAAGGGCCAACGCAACTGGCGATTTCGTTTCGGCGCAGCGTTCGCTGCCCTGCTGGCGATGTGCGGTGTATTGCTGGCGATGGCCGGCGCGGCCAGCCTGCTCGGGCGGCCACCGGCGTTGGGCGAGTTGAATGCCAGCCCGCTGGGCTCGTCGATCATTCTGGCGGTGGGCGTGTTCGTGCTGTACCTCGGCGTGTCGCTATGGCGCCGCTGCCGTCGCCGTTCGCGCCAGTCGCGAGAGCTGAACATAGCCCCGCACCTGATGAAAAAACACGACTGAATCAAAGGCCTGGCGTTTTGACGGGCCTCAATTGTTATGGATAGCGCTCCGACTTGGGTAAACTGCCCCCCCCCTTCGCGGAGGCTGACATGCAAGACGACGATTTTTCCCTGTTCAAAAGCGCGATCCAAGGCGTCAAGCCGATCAAGCACGATCGCGCCGAAACCGGCAAACCCAAGGCCGACCGCGCGCAAATCGCCAAGCTGCGCCAGGCCGCCACTGTGCGCACCGATGCGACCACCGTTGACGGGCTGTCCGATCAGTTTGTGATTGATGTCGGCCCGGAAGACGAGCTGATGTGGGCGCGTGACGGTGTTCAGGAAAGCCAGATGCGCAAGCTCAAGATCGGACAGATTCCGTTCGAAGGCAGCCTCGACCTGCATGGCATGAACGTGGAAAAGGCCCGTGAAACCCTCTGGGCGTTTCTGGCCGAAGCAACTAAATTCGAAATCCGCTGCGTGCGCGTCACCCACGGCAAAGCCGTGCGTCTGGACGGCAAGCGGCCGATGATCAAGAGTCACGTCAACACTTGGCTACGTCAGCATCCACAAGTGCTCGGCTTCACCTCGTGCCAGCCGAAACACGGCGGCGCTGGAGCGGTTTACGTGATGCTTAAACGAACCATGATGGAAGGTCGCGACGAGTAAAGCTGTCGCTTCACGCTTGCAGCGCCGTGTTTGCCACCGTACCCTTGCCCTTTGCGTAAAATCCCACAGGTAGTTTCATGTCCCTGGAACAGAATTACACCGCGATTCTCGGCCAATTGGGCGAGGACGTGTCCCGCGAGGGCCTGCTCGACACGCCAAAACGTGCCGCCAAAGCCATGCAGTACCTCTGCCGCGGTTATGAACAGACGMTGGAAGAGGTCACCAACGGTGCCTTGTTCAGCTCCGACAACAGCGAGATGGTGCTGGTCAAGGACATCGAGCTCTACTCGTTGTGCGAGCATCACCTGCTGCCGTTCATCGGCAAGGCGCACGTTGCCTATATTCCGAGCGGCAAGGTACTGGGACTGTCGAAAGTCGCGCGGATCGTCGATATGTACGCCCGCCGCCTGCAGATCCAGGAAAACCTCAGCCGCCAGATCGCCGATGCGGTCCAGCAAGTCACCGGCGCCCTGGGCGTGGCGGTGGTGATCGAGGCCAAGCACATGTGCATGATGATGCGCGGTGTGGAGAAACAGAATTCGACGATGATCACCTCGGTGATGCTCGGTGAGTTCCGCGAAAACGCCGCCACCCGCAGCGAGTTTCTCAGCCTGATCAAGTAATTCGCAGCACGAAGAAAACCGGCACTGATCGCCGGTTTTTTTTCGCCTGCGAAAAATCAGGTAAGCTGCGCGCCTTCTGTTTGCCCTGAGAGACTTATACCGTGTTCGTAAAAGCGCTTCGTGTCGGCCTCGGCCAACTGATCATCTTCATCGATTTCATCACCCGTCCTCTCCCACCAACAGCCTCAGGCTGCTTGCGCCGCTTGGGCCTGACGCACCACCGCTGCCAATCGCTTGAGCCCTTCGTCCAGCCGTGCCGGATCAATGTGGCTGAAGTTCAGCCGCAGATGGCCGGGGTTGTTATCCGGCTCAGGGAAAAACGGTTCGCCCGGCATGAACGCCACATCTGCTGCCAGCGCCGCTTTGAGCAGCGTGCGGGTATCCAGCGGCTGCTTGAGCGTCAGCCAGAAAAACAGCCCACCCTGCGGCACGTTCCAATCCGCCAGATCGGAAAAATGCCTTTCCAGTGCCAACTGGAACGCATCCCGACGAACCCGGTAGAAGTCCCGCAACTCGCCTAGATGCTGCTGGTATTTTTCAGTACCGATCCATTGCAGCGCTTGCCACTGCCCGATGCGGTTGGTGTGCAGATCGGCCGATTGCTTGAGCCGCAGCAAATGCGGGAACAGGTCCGGACTGGCAATCAAATAACCAACCCGCAGGCCCGGCAGCAGGGTTTTCGACACGGTGCCGGTGTAGATCCAACTGGCCTTGGTCAAGCGGCTGACGATCGGTGTGGCGCTGCCGCCATCGAAGGTCAGTTCGCGATAGGGTTCGTCTTCGATCAGGGTCACGCCGAACTCGTCGAGTAACGCCGCCACCGCATCGCGCTTGGCTTCGCTGTAGCGCACCGCCGACGGATTCTGAAACGTCGGGATCAGGTAGATGAACGCTGGCTTGTGTTGTTCCAGACGGCTGCGCAGTTGCACCAGGTTCGGGCCATCAGCCTCCAGCGGGACGGTGATGCAATCGGCGCCAAACAGCTGAAAAATCTGCAACGCCGCCAGGTAGGTCGGCGCTTCAAGCAGGATTTCGGTGCCTTTGTCGATGTGGAGCTTGGCCGCCAGATCGAGGGTTTGTTGCGAACCGCTGACCACCAATACCTGACTCGCCTCACACGGCACGCCCAACGCCCGGGCTTCGGCCGCCAACGCTTCACGCAGTGCCGGCTCGCCTTCGCTCATCCCGTATTGGCCCATGGACAGCGGCATCTGCGCCCACTCGACTTTCGGCAGCATGGCTTCGGCCGGCAAACCGCCGGCGAACGACATCACTTCCGGGCGCTGGGCGGCGGCGAGGATTTCACGGATCAAAGAACTTTTAAGGCGCGAGACACGTTCGGAAAAAGCCATGGGGGTCACCGGTAGCGAGGCCTGAGGAAAATGAGTCAAACTGATTGACCGAAATTACGACAGACCGAGCGGATACGTCAACATGCTTGACCTTAAAAACCCCACCACCCAGCAACAAGCCATGGAAGCCTTCTTCTTCGGCTATCAGGCCTTCACCGCCAAGGCTGATGAAATGCTCGAGCGTCGCGGCTTGAGCCGGGTGCATCAGCGCATCGTGTTTTTCATCGCGCGTTATCCGAACCTGAGCGTCAAGGAGTTGCTGGCGTTGCTCGGCGTGACCAAGCAGGCGCTGAACATTCCGCTGCGGCAGTTGGTGGAAATGCATTTGGTGAACAGCGTCGCGTCCCAGACCGACAAGCGTAAGCGGCTGCTGGAACTGACCGTGGAAGGCGCGCGGTTCGAGCAGTCGTTGCGGCGCGAGCAGGTGAAATTGCTCGAGCGGGTGTTTGCCGAAGCTGGGGAGACGGCGGTGAATGGGTGGTTGGCGGTGAATCAGGCATTGGGGGAAGTAACCAGAGTTGATCGGAACGACACCTGACTGTGGCGAGGGAGCTTGCTCCCGTTCGGCTGCGCAGCAGTCGCAAAGAACGATAACGCCGGTATGCCTGAAAAATTGCCACCGCCTGAGTCGGGCCGCTGCGCGCCCCAGCGGGAGCAAGCTCCCTCGCCACAAACAGCTCGCTACACATCACATTTCATATCTATATACCCCGCCTGCCATTTTTTTCGTCTACAAAATCAAAAACATTATTTGCTTTATTTGTATACAAA
>NZ_JBFTMK010000607.1:0-2864 GCF_056396965.1 Pseudomonas sp. 05N434 | reverse complement strand
GGCGCCCATGGCGTCGCGGGCGCTGTTGCCGGTGCGGTAGGCGCTGCGCATTTTGTTCAGCGACGTCTGATAAGCGGCGATGGTCGCGGCCTGCTCTTTGAGCATTTTGACGTTTTCAGGGTTTTTGAAGCTGCCCAGCAGGGCGGTTTGCTGAGCAACAAAACTGTCCAGGGTGGTTTGCACATTCTGTGCGGCGGTTTCGTCGCCGTTGGTCAGCATGTATTGCAGGCGAACCACGCGCAGCTTGGTCAGGCCGGCATTGAGCTGAGTGATGTCGCTCATCCAGTTGCTGCGGTCAATCAACCCGCCCAGGCTGGTCCAGCCGGTCAGGGCGAGGATGCAGGTCAGTGCCAGGACCAGGCCGAATCCCAGGCCCAGTTTCAGGTTCACGCTGATGTTGCCGAACCAGCTATTCATCAAATTCCTCCAGGAACGTTGCGCTTTTAATCGTCTGTTGGCTGGAAGATTTTTGTTTTTGGGAGCCAGCAAGGTGTGTAGCAGGTATGTATCGGCCGCAATCCCGGGAGCTGAAAGGATTTTGTCGGATGGATTCTGTAACAAGATTTTTACGCAGTTCTTAAGCTTTTTTTCACATGGGTTTCACCAGCAGCCAACGCGAGACTCGCTACCCTTGCGGTTTTGTATGATTGTGATGCATGCCGGCGAGGCGGCTGAACGTGGAATTGAGACTGAGTCTGTTCGGGATAAAACGCTCGATCGATCTGAGCCGTTTGGCCCGTTATCGAAACGCAATGGTCATCGTGGCCTCACTGCTGCTGGTGATTCCGCTGACCGTGTGGCTGTTGCGACCTGCGGCTGTGCCCGATCTGTCCCATGGCAATGTGGCGGGTGCCCGTGCGCTGGCTGCGGGGTGGGCCAAGGGCGACATGATCGTGCTGGTGCGTCACGTTGAGCGTTGCGATCACTCCACCGCCCCCTGTCTGATTGGCAATGATGGCATTACAGATCGCTCGCGCAGTGTGGCAGTGGGGGTCGGTGCGCAGTTTGAACGTCTGGGCCTGAACAAGACCGATATCTATAACAGTCCGATCATCCGTGCGGCACAGACCTCCAGTTATATGTTCAACAAGGTTGGCGTCGGCGAAGACTGGTTGATCAACTGCCGGGGCAGTATGTTACGTGATGCTCTGGCGCACAAAGTGGCGGGGCGCAACCTGATTCTGGTGACCCACAGCGAGTGCATGGCGGAACTCGAAAAAGAGCTCAAGCTGCCGACTGCTACTCTAGGCTACGGCGCTTCTCTGTTTATCTCCGCTGAAAAACCTCAGGAACCTCGTATGCTTGGTTCCATCGAGGCCTCTGACTGGCACTCGGTGACCACCGAATGAGCTTCTTCTTCATCACTCTGGATCTGGACGTACGATGCTGACTTCTTCCCGTTACCGCTTTTACTGGGTGAACTTTGGTATTCCGCTGGCCTGCGCGGTCGCGGTGTTCCTGATGTTTGACATGACCAAAATCGACATCGCTTTCAGCGATCTTTTTTATGACCCGGTTACCCAGGTGTTTCCGTTGGAGCATGTCCGTCTGTTCGAGCAGATCACCCATAAATGGGCGCGGATCATCCCGAACTGGACGGGTGAGATTGCGATCATCGGCGCCTTGCTGTCATTTCTCTGGCCGCGACTGAAGGCTGAAAAACATTCGAAGATCATCGCCTTCCTGGAAAAAATCAAAGTCGCGCCTGTGCTTCGGTTCGCCAGTAAACACCGCCGGGACTTCCTGTATGTGGTGTTCGCGTTTTCCATCAGCACCGGCGTTATCCACTACCTCAAGAGCCACACCAGTGTGTATTGCCCGGTTGAAACCACTCAGTACGCCGGGAAAATCGAGCACAAGGAGTGGTACCAGAATTTTGACCTGCTGAAAGAAGCCGGTGACGGTCGCTGCTGGCCGGGTGGGCATGCGTCGGGCGGCTTCACCATGCTCGCGCTGTACTTCGTGGCTCGCCGCTACCGCTGGCGGTACGCTAAAGCGATGATGTACGGCTCGCTGCTGCTCGGTTTCGTCTACGGCACGACAYGGGTCCTGCAAGGCTGGCACTACATGTCCCACACCTTTTGGGCCGGGATCTTCGTGTGGCTGACGTGTTTACTGACGGCATTGGCGTTCTATGGGCGGGCGCGACTGGAGCTGCCGGTGCTGCAAAAGGCTGAGCTACCCGTCGCTGAGCCGTTTACAGGGTTACAAAGTAGTAAGCCTGACGCCCCACCATCATTGTCTTGATCACCTTTAAGGGCGCGGCGGGTTCATTTACACCAGACATGAGTGCCACATTAGCCGGTGAGGCGCTCAGAAACTCATGCAATTGCGCCTCGGTATCCAGGCCTTTGAGTACGCGTCGGGTGTAGAACACGCTGGCGCCGCCCACCCGCTCGTTGGCTTGAAACAACGCGACCTGCTGCCCGCTGGCCTGGAATGCCTGAATCTGTTCAGTCAGCGGCAGGAAGGACAGCGTGCGATCAGCGTGAGGCAATACCCATTGTGCGGCAGCGAGGTAGCTGCCAATCACCACGGCCAGTACGCCAACCCCTATACCGCGACGATGCCGGACAATCAGCCCCGGCAAGGTCGATGCACCGGAGTAGGCTTGAAGCCGCTCGAACAGCACGCTCGCATATTCCGCGGCAATCACCGCCGCTGCAGGCGTCATGGACATCAGGTACACCGTGCGTTTGCTCGACGCCAGGGTCAGCATGACGAACTGCGCCAGCAGCCACACCGTGAAGAACAACAGGTAACGATTGGCCATCAGGCTTTTGCGAAAGTGCCACAGCCCCAGGTACACCAGAATGTTCCAGGGCGCGAAGGTCTCCGGCAGTTTGGCCAGGTAGTAGTAGAAC
>NZ_JBFTMK010000606.1:0-2871 GCF_056396965.1 Pseudomonas sp. 05N434 | reverse complement strand
ATCCAGCCTTGCGGCGTGGGCTTCTTCGTGTGGTCGACCGTGCTGGCCTACAACGCCGACAAGCTGAAAACCGCTCCGACCAGTTGGGCTGATTTCTGGGACACCAAGAAATTCCCGGGCAAGCGCGGCCTGCGTAAAGGCGCCAAGTACACCCTGGAATTCGCACTGATGGCTGACGGCGTTGCGCCGAAAGACGTCTACAAAGTGCTGGCCGGCAAAGATGGCCAGGACCGCGCGTTCAAGAAACTCGATGAACTCAAGCCAAGCATCCAGTGGTGGGAAGCCGGCGCACAACCGCCGCAATACCTCGCCTCCGGTGACGTGGTCATGAGCTCGGCCTACAACGGCCGGATCGCCGCGGTACAAAAAGAAAGCAACCTGAAAGTGGTGTGGAACGGCGGCATCTACGACTTCGACGCGTGGGCGATTCCAAAAGGTCTGGACAAGACCCGTGCCGAAGCTGCGAAGAAATTCATCGCCTTCTCGGTACAGCCGCAACAGCAGAAGACCTACTCGGAAAACATCGCCTACGGCCCGGCCAACACCCAGGCAGTGCCATTGCTGTCCAAGGATGTCCTGAAAGACATGCCGACCACCCCGGAAAACATCGCCAACCAGGTGCAGATCGACGTCAGCTTCTGGGCTGACAACGGCGAGCAACTGGAGCAGCGCTTCAATTCCTGGGCTGCCAAGTAACCACAACACTGTGGGCTTGCCTCTCCTACAGGGGCTGATGTGTAGCTAACAAGAACAGAGGTGGCCTCCCAGTTATGGAGTGCCACCCTCTGTAACGATCAAAGATTTCCGGAGTACGCCATGGCTATCGCCGTTCCCGTGAACGCGGGCACCGACCCCACCTTGAAGCAGCGGCTAAAGCACGCCGAGCGAATCAACCGCTGGAAAGCACAAGCCTTGATCGCGCCGTTGGTGCTGTTTCTGTTGCTGGTGTTCCTGGTGCCGATCGTGGCGCTGCTCTACAAAAGCGTCGGTAACCCGGAAGTGGTCGGCGTGATGCCGCGCACTGTGGCAGCCATCGCCAGTTGGGATGGCCGAGGCCTGCCGGCAGAGCCTGTGTACAAGGCCGCCAGCGAAGACCTCGCCGAAGCCCGCAAGAATCAGACCTTGGGTGATTTGTCCAAGCGCTTGAACATGGAGTTGGCCGGCTACCGCAGCCTGCTGACCAAAACCGCGCGCGCCTTGCCGTTCGCCACGGAGCCTGCTTCTTATAAAGAAGCGCTGGAAGGACTCGACGAACGCTGGGGCGATCCGGCCTATTGGCAGGTGGTGCGCCGCAACACCAGTGGCGTGACGCCTTATTACCTGCTGGCCGCCGTCGATCACCGTATCGACGACCTCGGCGAACTGGCCCGGGCCACTCCCGATCAGGCGATCTACCTCGACATCTTTGCCCGTACGTTCTGGATGGGCCTGATCATCACCATGATCTGCCTGGTGCTTGCTTATCCGCTGGCCTACCTGCTGGCGAACCTGCCCTCGCGCCAAAGCAACCTGCTGATGATTCTGGTGCTGTTGCCGTTCTGGACCTCGATTCTGGTGCGGGTCGCGGCGTGGATCGTGTTGCTGCAATCGGGCGGCTTGATCAACAGCGGCCTGATGGCCATGGGCGTCATCGATAAGCCGCTGGAACTGGTGTTCAACCGCACCGGGGTCTACATCTCGATGGTGCACATCCTGCTGCCGTTCATGATTCTGCCGATCTACAGCGTGATGAAAGGTATCTCGCCGACTTACATGCGTGCGGCGATTTCCCTGGGCTGCCACCCGTTCGCCAGTTTCTGGCGGGTGTACTTCCCGCAGACCTATGCCGGTGTTGGCGCCGGTTGCCTGTTGGTGTTCATCCTCGCCATCGGCTACTACATCACCCCGGCGTTGCTGGGCAGCCCGAACGATCAGATGGTCAGTTACTTCGTCGCCTTCTACACCAACACCAGCATCAACTGGGGCATGGCGACCGCGCTCGGTGGACTGTTGCTGCTGGCGACCGTGGTGCTTTATCTGATTTACAGCTGGCTGGTGGGCGCCAGTCGCCTGCGCCTGAGCTAAGGGGAGAGTGAAATGCTGAGTCCTTATATGTCGCCCATCGAACGGGTGTGGTTCTACAGCTTGCGGATTCTCTGCGGCTTGATTTTGTTGTTCCTGATCTTGCCGGTGCTGGTGATCATTCCGCTGTCGTTCAACTCAGGGAGTTTTCTGGTCTACCCGCTGCAAGGCTTCTCGCTGCACTGGTATCAGGACTTCTTTGCCTCGGCGGAATGGATGCGTTCGTTGAAGAACAGCATGATCGTGGCTCCGGCAGCGACCGTGCTGGCGATGATCTTCGGTACGCTGGCGGCGATCGGCCTGACCCGTGGCGACTTCCCGGGCAAGGCGCTGGTGATGGCGCTGGTGATTTCGCCGATGGTGGTGCCGGTGGTGATCATTGGTGTGGCCAGTTACCTGACCTTCGCGCCACTGGGGTTCGGCAACAGCTATACCTCGTTGATCGTGGTGCACGCCGTGCTGGGCGTGCCGTTCGTGATCATCACGGTATCGGCGACCTTGCAGGGGTTCAACCAGAACCTGGTGCGGGCCGCGGCCAGCCTGGGAGCTTCGCCGCTGACGACGTTCCGCCGGGTGACCTTGCCGTTGATTGCGCCGGGGGTGATTTCCGGTGCGCTGTTTGCCTTCGCTACCTCGTTCGATGAAGTGGTGGTGACGCTGTTCCTCGCCGGTCCCGAACAAGCGACCTTGCCTCGGCAGATGTTCAGCGGCATCCGCGAAAACCTCAGCCCGACAATCGCCGCTGCCGCGACGCTGCTGATCGCATTCTCGGTGATCCTGTTGCTGACCCTGGAATGGCTGCGTGGGCGC
>NZ_JBFTMK010000605.1:0-2871 GCF_056396965.1 Pseudomonas sp. 05N434 | reverse complement strand
GGCGTGTACGGCGTAGACGCCGATCCCGGTGATGATCGCGATCACCGGCACCAGTGCCCAGTTCGGCACGGCGAGGATGCGGGTGAAGATGCGGATCATTGGGATGTTGAGGATCACCAGCATCACGTTGGCGACGAACAACGACGCGATCAGGCCCCAGACGATGTCTGGCTGCTGCTGGAATAACAGCGGGCCCGGGGTGATGTTGTACAGCGACAGTGCGCCGATCATCACCGCCGTGGTCCCCGAGCCCGGAACACCGAGGGTCAGCATCGGCACCAGGGCACCGCAGGCTGCGCCACCGATGGCGGTTTCCGGAGCCGCGAGGCCACGCATGTCGCCTTGGCCGAAAGTGCCCTTGGCACCGGCGATACGTTTCTCGGTCATGTAGGCCACCGCGCTGGCCAGCGTCGCGCCGGCACCCGGCAATACGCCCATGATGAAGCCCAGCAAACCGCAACGGACGTTTACCACGAACACCGCCGAGGCTTCCTTGAAGTTGAACATCATGCGCCCGGTGGCTTTCACCGCTTCCTGGCCACGGTGGGTTTTTTCCAGCAGCAAGAGGATTTCGCTGATGGAGAACAGGCCCAATACCAGCACGACGAACTGAATGCCGTCTGTCAGATGAATGTTATCCCCGGTGAAGCGGTATACGCCGCTGTTGGCATCGATGCCGACGCTCGACAGAAACAGACCGATCAGCGCTGCAATGAAGGTCTTCAGCGGTCGGTCGCCGGCCATGCCGCCGAGACAGACAATCGCAAACACCATCAGTACGAAATACTCCGCCGGTCCGAAGGCAATCGCCCATTTCGCCAGCAGCGGGGCGAACAGCACCATGCCGCAAGTCGCGATGAAGGCACCGATGAACGAACTCCACGCCGACAGCGACAGCGCTACACCGGCCAGACCCTTGCGGGCCATCGGGTAACCGTCGAGGGTGGTCATGACGGTGGAGGCTTCGCCCGGAATGTTCAGCAGGATGGAGCTGATCCGTCCGCCGTATTCGCAACCCAGGTACACCGCCGCCAGCAGGATCAACGCCGACTCCGGTGGCAGGCCGAGGGCGAACGCGATCGGAATCAGCAACGCCACGCCGTTGATCGGCCCCAGCCCCGGCAGCAGCCCGACGACGGTCCCGATCAAGGTGCCGCACAGTGCGGTCACCAGGTTGTACGGGCTCAGCGCAACGCCGAAGCCCTGACCCAAATAGCCAAGAGTATCCATATCAGTTCTCCAGAACGTCGAGCACGCCCAACGGCAGTGGCACGTCCATCAACTTGTCGAACAGCAGATAAAGACCGATGGCCATCAGGCTGATGATCACCGCGCTGGGCAGCCAGCGGCCGCCATACAGGCGTGCCATCGGGACCCCAATCAGAATGCTGGCGACGATGAAGCCAAGAGGTTCGAAGGCCCCGGCGAACACCAGCAACAGCGCCACGCAGATGCCGATCTTGATCAGGGTTTCGCGGTCCAGTTTCGGGTCGTCATCGCTGTGCACGATCGGCGCCGGCCGAAACACCATGTACAGCAAAGCCAGGCCCATCAAGCCGAGCATCAGCAGGGGGAAGGCGCGAGGCCCGACCGGTTCGTAGGAAAAAGCCGCTTGATACGGCCACGCCATCAGCGCCAGGCCGACACAGGCCAGCAACAGCACCGAAGCAAAAATGCGTTGTATGAGCATGGGGAACTCCTGGGCCACGACCCCGAGAACCGGGGCCGCAGCCGCTAGACAGAGGCGATCACTGGATCAGGCCGAACTCTTTGGCCAGCACTTTGTAGTCCGCGACCTGCTTCTTCACGTAGGTGTCGAGCTCCGGGCCGGTCATGGCGAACGGGAACAGTTCACGCTGATCGCGCAGCTTGGCGAAATCCTCGGAGGCCAGCAGTTTGTCGAAGGCGTTTTTCCACCAGGCGTAGTCTTCGTCGCTGACTTTTGGCCCGAGGTAGAAGCCGCGAACCACCGGCCAGACGATGTTGTAGCCTTGCTCTTTAGCGGTCGGAATATCTTTCATTTCCGGCTCGTCCAGACGCTTCTCGGAGAACACCGCCAGCAGACGCATGTCACCGCTCAGGATGTGTGGCATGGAGTCGGAGATGTCGGTGCTGCCAACCTGGATGTGGCCGCCGAGCAGGGCGGTGGCGATTTCACCGCCGCCTTCGAGGGCGACGTAACGCAGGTCGCGCGGGTTGATCCCGGCTGCCTTGGCGATCAGGGCGGTTTGCATCCAGTCCTGGCTGCCGACGGTGCCGCCGGAACCGATCACCACCGAGCTTGGGTCTTTCTTCAGGGCTTTGACCAGATCGTCCAGGGTCTTGTAGGGCGAATCGCTTTTCACCGCAATGGCGCCATAACTGGTGCCAACGGCCGCCAGCCAGCGCACGGCGCTTTCATCGAAACGCCCGAATTTGCCTTGCGCCAGGTTCAGCAGCGAACCGCTGGACCAGGCCACCAGCGTACCGGCATCGGCCGGGCGCTGAGCGACCACAGCGTTGTACGCCACCGCGCCGACACCGCCGGGCATGTAGGTCACGCGCATCGGTTTGGTCAGCAGTTTTTCGTTGACCAGCGCGCTTTGCGCCAGTTTGCAGGTGAGGTCGAAACCACCGCCCGGCGAGGCTGGGGCGATGCATTCCGGGCGTTTGGGTTCGGCCAGCAATTGGCCGGCGAACAGCATGATGCCGGTGGCCAGAGCAACTTTTCGCAGTGACAGGTTCATTCAAGTCTCCTTAAGAGTTTTTGTTATGGACGTACTGAATTACCAAAGGGCAACGCTATAGCTCACCAGCAGACGCACTTCATCGGCATCGCGAGCGGAGTAGTTGGAACGGTAGGTGGCATTACGCAGGCGTACGGCAACGTCC
>NZ_JBFTMK010000604.1:0-2909 GCF_056396965.1 Pseudomonas sp. 05N434 | reverse complement strand
GGACATCGCTCGGGGCCGAGAAACACCCGTCCTGCCGGGCGTTGCGGCGGTCTTGCCCTGCTTGGGGTTCACGAGGCATGCAATCATTTCAAATAATTACAAAATGCTTAAGTGCTAGCATTTGATAACAACCCCGGCACCCCATTCATGACAGGCAATCCGTCGCGCAGTGCATGTAATTGTTTGCGTGGCGTCGAACTTATGAGTAACAGGTAAACAATGATGACCCATACCCATGAACAGGCAATGAATTATGTTTATCAACAAGTACTGCAGCGCTTGCTGAGCTTTTTCTCTCGCGCCGAGCGCACGGCATTGCAACTGATGATTCAGCGCCTGGTGGTGTCGGCTGGAGGTATGGAGCGTATCGGCGATTACAAGGTGTTGGTGATCCAGTCCGGCTCCCGTGACAGCTGCTACACACTGGCGTTGCTGCGCGCCGCGCAACTGAGTATCGCCGGTCGGGCACCGGCGACGTTTCAGCTGCGAGTGGCCACTTTGCGCTTGAGTGGTACGGCTGCGACAGCACTGGAAAACATCCATCGCAGCAGCAGTGCATTGTTTCTATACGACGATCCCCGGGTCGAAATGTTGATGGTCGATAATCGTGAGGTCCTGCCGTTCAATCACTTGGCGCCAATCTCCGATGCCGGCCGCGAGTCGAATCGGCTCAATCTGCTGATGGTCGGGCACCGTCGGGCCTGGAACGGGCCGCTTGAGTTGTGGGACGACGGGTACCTGGCCACAGGTGATTTTTATGGACAAATTGCCCGCTGGGACAACGGCGTCGATGTCATGGTCAGCAGCGATTCACCCCGTCGGCAGGCTCAGTTTATCGAGGGTTTGAACCGTGYCGCAGCCAAGGCCGGGCTTGCGCCGACGAGCCGCCATGAAACGGGCTACGAGGGATTGTTCGCGCGGCTCGATGAACTGGGCAGCGACTGCTATCGCGAGTTTTATCCCGACTCTGCTCAGGCTGCGTGGCGTCCTGCCGAGCGCTTTGAGGCCTGCCGTCGCACGACCTTCATCGACATCCACGACATGCTGGTCAGCAACCTGGAAGAGCGCTGGCCGCTGCTCACTGACTTCCTCGGCTTCCAACCTGATGAACTGACGGCTCAATTCAGTGATAACAACCATGTCAGTCCGTCGATATCCGCGCACCTTCGCGGCTTGCAAGCGCGCTTTGTACACGGTCGCACCTACGAAGAGGGGGTCAGCGAATACCTGCAGCGGGCGTTGGTGATGATGCGTCGTAAACAATTGCCCGAGCGCTTTTGCGAGCAGGCAGTGGAGGCCCTCGGCAATCCGCTGACCATGGCCGATCAGCGCGGATTGGCGACAGCCGAGGCACAAAAAAATCTCGGTTTGAGTGAAGCGCAACTGGTGTGCCTGCTGTTCGCCCCGTTTGTCGATAACGGCGCGGCCCTGGAGCATTTTCTTCGTCAATGCCATCCCGGCATGCTGGTAGCGCTGCCGGAATTGCACCGGGCGATGCAGGGCGGTCCGGCACCCGAGCAGGTTCTGCAGTGGATGGTGGATGTCAGCKGGTTGCCGGTCAGCCTGATCGGTACGCTTTACCGCATGAGGCCGGTGGTTCGGGATGAGGGTAGGGTGCCAGGCACGGAAAGCGGCGACGCGGGCGTGCAAGTCGAAGACATGGACCCCGAGAATGAAGCAGCAGTGACTGGCGAATGGTCGATGGGCCAGTGAATGTTCCTGGTTTGGCGGACGCATCAAGAGTGCGTCATGACGTTCGTAGCGTGTTCGGTCATCACCCATGAAAGGATCACGAGATTCCGATTTCGCGTACCAGGCGGTGTACCGCTACCTGAACAATCTGATCAATGAGCCGGGCAGTGACGTGCGAGTGCGCCTGCCCTCATTGCGGCAGTTGGCGGATCGTTTGAGTGTGTCGATCTCGACCATTCAATACGCCTATTCGCTGCTGGAGAAGGAAGGACGCATCTATTCGGTTGCCAAGTCAGGCTATTACGCACTGCCGGTGTCTTCTATCGGTCTTCCCGGCAGCGGTAAAGACCTGCTCGAAACGGTCTATGTCAACGCCAGGCGCCCCGGCATGCTGGTGTTGAGCGCCGATGAACCGGCGTTGTTACAACCCCTGGACAGCCCGTTGTTGTTGCTGGAGAGAGAATTGCTGCGCCAGTATCCGCGCCAGCCACAACCGTCTTCACAACCCTGCGGCGAGCTGGAACTGCGCACGGCCCTTGCGGCACGCTACACCACTTCGCCGACACGCTGCTGGCATGCCGATGATGTCTATATCGGCGCAGATATGCGCGGCGTACTTGAAATATTGATCGCCGTTCTTGAGCTCAAAGATTCGGTGGTGGTGGTCGAGTCGCCGTGCGACTGGGTGATTCTGCGCTTGTTCCAGGACGCCGACGTGCAGATTGTCGAGCTGCCGCTGCAAGCCTGTGGTGGCCTGGATCTCGAACAGCTGAGAGAGCTGCTCGAGACCGGGCAGGTGCGACTGATGATGCTTTCATCGGGACTGAACATGCCGCGCGGGAGCGTGGCGCCTGACGACAACCGGCAGTCCACTGCGCAACTGCTGGGACGGCATGGCTGTTGGGTGTTGGAAAACGATTGTTACGGCGAGCTCGAATTCGAGCCGAGCGGCTTGCGGTTTCGCGACCTGGTGGACCCTGATCGGCTGATCGTGTTTTCCACTTTCGAGAAAATCATCGGCTCGGAGGCACCCTTTGGTTACCTGCTCTCGCGACAACTGCGTGCCGAACTGCAACGGCACTTTCTGCTGCGGGCATTCCGTTTGTCGCTGATTCGTCAGAAAGCCATCGCGCGGCTGTACAGCAACGGACGCATCGATCAACACCTGCTGGTGTTGCGACGACTGCTCAAGGAACGCATGGTGCTGATGACCCAAC
>NZ_JBFTMK010000603.1:0-2917 GCF_056396965.1 Pseudomonas sp. 05N434 | reverse complement strand
ACGTTGACCAGCGGCCACGCCCGTTTGCAGTCGATCGAGACCAACGGAGCGCTCGATCCACAGCGTCTGCTGGGCCTGGCCGCTTCGCTGGCACAGGCCTCGACGCACCCCATCTCCCAGGCCATTGTCGAGGCGGCCTGTCAGCGTGGATTGCCGCTCAGCGTGCCGCAGGCGGTCGAGGAAAGCCCGGGCTCGGGGCTCTGCGGGTTGATTGATGGCCTGCGGGTGCGTTTCGGCACGTTGTCCTTTGTTCAGAATGAATCACCGGTTGGCGACTGGGCCGCCACCATGCTGCGTCGCATGGATTACCTGGCGTGCAGCGGCAGCTTCGTTGAAGTGGACGGGGCTCTCGCGGGCCTGCTGATCTTCTCCGACAAGCTGCGTCGGGAAACCCCGCTGACCCTGCGCCGACTGCGCAACAGAGGCATCGAGCGGATCGTCATGCTCACGGGCGATCGCGTGGAAACCGCCGAGATGATTGCACTGTCGGCCGGGATCGACGAGTTGCGTGCCGGGTTGAGTCCTGGGGACAAGGTGCGTGCGGTACAGGATGCCTGCCAGCACGCCAGCACACTGATGGTCGGTGATGGCATCAACGATGCCCCCGCCCTGGCGGCGGCCAATGTCGGGGTGGCCATGGGGGCGAGCGGTGCCACGGCGTCCGCGCAAGCAGCGGGTGTGGTGCTGCTGGTGGATCGTCTGGATCGTCTGGTCGAGGCGTTGGACATCGCCCGTCAGACCCGCCACATCGCCCGTCAAGGTGTATTGGCCGGCATGGGCATGTCGGTGCTGGCCATGGGGGTAGCCGCCTTCGGCTACTTGCCACCGCTGGTCGGTGCCGTGGTGCAGGAGGGCATCGACGTGGTGATCATCTTCAATGCCTTGCGTGCATTGGGGCCGTTACCGGGTTTGCGCCAACGCAAGCTGGCCGCCGAGCATATCGATCATCTGCAAGACGAACACGACCAGCTCGCTTCGGTACTCAGCGATCTGCATCAACTGGCAAGCGACTTCGCCCAGCGCCCACTCGAGCAAGCGCAGAGCGACTTGCTGGCGCTGGTAAAAAACCTGCAGGAATCACTGGCCCGCCATGAACGGGACGACGAAAAAAACCTGTATCCGCTGTTGACGCAAAGCCTGCCCGGCGAGGACCCCATGTCGGCGATGAGCCACGTCCACCGCGAGATCTTTCGCCTGATCCATTTGCTGGCGCGCATGAGCACGGATTTCAGTGCCGACCCTGCAACAGCTTCTGTCGATGAGATCCAGCATCAGTTGATCCGCCTGGATACCCTCGTGCGGCTGCACTTCGATCAGGAGGAAGAGTTGTTTCGTTACCTTGATAAGCGTTGAAAAGCCATACAGCGTCAGTGGAGGGCCACCGAATGGCAACCGGCGACCAGCTGCTTGAGCCCGTGCATGTTCAGCACCTTGACCTCACGACCGGCTATTTCCACCAGCTCCTGTTCCCGCAGATGGGCGATACCCCGGCAGATGGTTTCCAGGCGCAACCCCAGGTAGGAGCCTATTTCGTCGCGCCGCATCTTGAGTATGAATTCGCTGGATGAGTAGCCACGCATGCTCAAGCGTAGCGACAGGTTCAGCAGAAAGGCGGCCAGACGCTCATCCGAGTTCATGTTGCCCAACATCATCAGCAGATCGTGATCGCGGACGATTTCACGGCTCAGAAACCTGTTCAGGTTGTGTTGCAGTGCCGGCAGCTCCCGGGCGAGTTTTTCCAGCTGAGAAAAATGGATGGGACAGACTTCACTGTCCTCCAGAGCAAATGCATTGCAGGTGTGCTCTTCGGCGCTAATGGCGTCCAGGCCGAGCATCTCGCCGGGCAACTGGAAGCCGGTGACCTGCTCGCGGCCATCGAGCGACAGCACGCTGGTCTTGAATGAGCCAATACGGATCGCATACAGCAAGTGCAAGGGATCGCCTGCGCGGTAGAGGGGGGCGCCTTTCCTGACCTTGAACCGTTGCAAAATCAGCTTGTCCAGGCGCTCGAGTTCCAGTTTGTCGAGACCAAAAGGCAGGCAAAACTCTAATACACTGCAATTGGAACAGGCAGCCTTGAGGTGTTGACCCTGAAGCAGGCGGACTTCGGTCATGTCAATGGCGCCATGGGGGTTATATATAAAGCATAGGTGTTGTGCGCCAGGGCACGGATTCCGTTCGGAAGATCGCCGGAAGCAATCGACAAACGGAGAACCGTTGGCCCGTCGCAAGTGCTTGGTATCCCGGGGAATTACAGGTTCCCCGGGCTCATTGACTCAGGCAATGCGCAGATGATCATCCACTTGCCTCACCCCCGGTACTGACCAGGCGGCACGTTCGGCGATCTTACGTTCGCGCCACAAATGAACCTTGCCTTCCAGCTTCACCACATCGCCTTCGACCTTGACGTGAATTTCCTGGGCATCGACTTCGGCATTGCGCTTGAGGGCTTCTTCGATACGACGCTGGATATCCTCCACGTTCACCTGCGGGCGAAGGGTGAGCCGATTGTCCACACCTACCACTCCCGACAGCTTGCGCACGGCCATCTCGGCGGTTTCTTTCTGGTACTGCCAGTCCACTTCGCCTTCAAGGGTGATCCACCCTTTCTGCACGATGACTTTGATGTCCTGTTCGGGAATGTCGGAGCTCCAGGTGAGGATATTCAAGGCGCGGGAGGCAATGGCGTCGTCCGCCGTGCCCGCGCTTTTCATCGGCCTGACCTGAATTTCTTCGGCCACGGCCCGTACCCCTTTTATGCTTTTTACCGCGCGTTCCGCGCTGACTTTTTGCGCGTAGCTCTTAACGTGCCCGGTGAGCGTGACGACGCCATTGTCCACGGTCACACCGATGTTGGCGGCATCGATCTCAGGCTGGAATTCAAGCTCATCCATAATGCTCTGACGCAGACTCAAGT
>NZ_JBFTMK010000602.1:0-4228 GCF_056396965.1 Pseudomonas sp. 05N434 | reverse complement strand
GGCGTGATCAACGTCGTCATCGCCACCAGCGCCCTGATCGCCCTGCTTTATCTGCAAGCCACCAAGGAAGTCTACGAAAACACCGAGATGTTCACCCTGTCCCTGGCGTTCATCGTGTTGCTCGGCTGGATCATCACCAACGCCTTGCAGGTGCTGCGTCCATTGATATTCTGGGCCATGCCGGCACTCGGCATCTGGCTGCTGGTAGCGTTGTTGCCGGCAGCGATGCCGGCGCAGATCGTCAATAGCCAAATGCCTGACCAGTTCATCGCCGAGCATCTGGATGCCTTGAGTCAGACGACATCGTTGCTCAGCAACGATCTGGGCGCGGCGTCAGCCTTGTCGTGGCGCCTGAAGCGACCTCAGGTCGATCTGTTCAACACTGTCGGCGAGCTGAAATATGGCCTCGACGATCCCGCCATGGCGTCACGTAAAGTCACCCTGGACAACGTCGGGCAATGGATGACCGAGGCCCGCAAAAAAGGCGCGGTCGGCGTGGTGATGCGGGTTAACAGTGTCGCGGAGATGCAGGAAGTCGAGATGTTGCCCATCGATGGCAAGCGCTATCAGCGCGGCCACCTGGAGATTCTGATATTCCCGCAGAGCCAACCCTGACACCGTTCTTCCTACAGGAAACCCGCTATGAACCTTCGGGCTAGTGACAGGGGCGCCTTGGCGCTCCTGCTCGGCGCCTCTGCGCTGATTTTGTTGTTGGGCCTGGGCACGCGGGAGTTATGGGGGCCGGAAACCCGCTGGGCCAACATCGCGTTGCAAATGCTCCAGAGCGGTGACTATTTCGATCCCTACCTCAAGGGCGGGCCGTATTACGACAAACCGCTGCCCTCCTACTGGCTGATCACGGCCACCGCCTGGCTGACCGGAGGTTTAGGGCACTGGTCATTACGCTTGTCTTCGGTGGTTGCCGCCTGGCTGAGCGTCTGGCTGGTGTACTTGATCGGCGAGCAGCTAATGCGCAAAGGCACCGGATTGATTGCCGGGTGGATGCTGGCGACCACCTTTTATTTCGTGTTCTGGGCACGGGTCGCCACCGCCGACATCCTCACCGTCTGCGGTGTGCTGGCGGCGGTGTGGTGGTATTGGCGCGGGCCGCAAGACACGCGTTTCAGCCGTTACCTGGTGTTTTTCCTGCTGTTGTCCCTGACCTCATTGTTCAAAGGCCTGATCGGCTTCATTCTGCCGGGCTTGCTGCTATTGCCGCATGTGGTGCAGGACGGTCGCTGGAAAAGCCATCTCAATCTGCGGCTGTGCGGCGCCCTGGTCATCGCCGGGGCGTTTTACATGACGCCATGCTGGATGCTGGGGTTGTGGTTTGCGCTGCGCCACTGGCGCTGCGTCGAACCCAATACGCGCTGGCTGGTTTGGGGGTTGGGTCTGTTGATGCTGTTTTTCACGGCCAGCGGCAGTCGACGCAGTTACTACGTATTGCCCCTGGTGCCCTTCGCCCAGTTGCTGGGCGCCTGGTGGATCACCCGGCGAATGGCCGAACGCAACGCCACAGACAGGTTCGGTAGTCGCCGATTGAAAATCGGTTTCGGCCTGACCGCTGTGTTGTTGATGGCGATACTCGGTGTGTTCTATCCCTGGACCAACGGCGGTGGCGGCGTGGTTCAGTTCGGTGAGACGGTCAGGCTTGAGGCCAGCAAACGCGCACCGCTCAATACATGGCGCATGGTGATGATCGAGGTGGACAACAAAGTGCCGATGTACCTGCAAACCGGCGGCGCCCCCTTCTATTACGTGCAGCAAAGCCAGGACTTTCCTCGCACCGGCGATACCGCCGCGCTGATGACCTGGCTGGACAACACCAGCGGCCAGCACTGGGACCCGCAACGCACCATCGTTATCACCCAGTACCGCAACGGTGATGCAGTACCGCTGGACTACMTGAGTGCCGACCATCAGGTCATCACCACCACACCCACCAACGGCGAGCGCATATTCCACGGCCGTGAAGACCAGAGCGTGGCGTATATTCCCCGGGCCGAATAGGTGTCAGTGCAGGCGCTTGCTGTCGATCTTCGTCGCCAGGGTTTCCAGCGCCTCAGTACACGCAGTCAGATCCGGCGACCCAGTTCTGACTTGCTTCAACGCCCGGTCCAGGGACTTGTCGATGGAGGTCCAGCCTTCAGGATCAATCGGTCGCAGTTGTTCCTCGTTTTGGTCCCAGGCACTTTCCAGGTCAGTGATCCTGGCCCTTGCACCTTTCATGTCGCCACTGCCCAGTAGCTTTTTGGTGTCGGTAATGATGGCCATCAGGTAGGACAGATCGCCCATCGACCCGGCGGGAGTGGCTGCTACGGGGATGGCGGCACTGATCTGCTTGCTATCAAACTTGGCCAGCAGAGTCTTCAAGGCTTCGGCACAGGCTTGCGGATCCGGGTTGCCGGAGCGCAGTTGGGACAGTGCACGGTCAATCGATTTATCGACCGAAGTCCAGTCAGCCGGCGACTTCGGCTGCAAGGTTTCTTCGGCTTGATCCCACGCTGTTTCCAGATCGGTGATGCGAGCCTTGGCTGCTTTCAGGTCGCCGGCGTCCACTAAACGGGCAGTGTCTACGGTAATCGTCCGGAAACTCGACAAATCGCCAAGGGAACCGGTCACCGTCGAGGCGCTCACCGTCGTTTTACCGGCCGTTGCCTGAGCCGGCACCCAGAACCACCCACCGACGCCGACCGTGCAGACGAACAGCAGTGCCCCCAGGAACGGCGTGGACGCCAGATGCGGGACACGCTTGGGGCTGAGTTTCAATGTTGAACCAACCTTCGCCACCCGAAAGCTTCGCCGGGAAAGCGTCAGCCAGATAGCGCTGGACATGAAAATCGACGACACCGCGCCGGATATCAGACCCAGCACCAGAGCCAGCGAGAACATCTGCAACGGTTCGCAGGCAAACAGATACAGGCAGGTCGACGCCATCACCACTGTCAGCACGGTGTACAGCGAACGCCTCAGGGTCTGGCTGATGCTCAGGTTGATCAGGCTCCACAAGGCCAGCGCATCCACCGGCGGGGACTTTTTCACGTTTTCGACAATGCGTCCGAAGATCACGATCTTGTCGTTCAGTGAATAGCCGATGATCGTCAGCAATGCAGCGATGTAAGTGACGTCGATCTCGAACTTGAACAGCGAGAAGATCGCCGAAACGATGAGGATGTCCTGAACGATCGGCAGCAAGGTTGCCAAGGCGATGGCCCAGGAGAAACGCAGGCCGATATAGATTGCGATGCTGGCGAATGCCGCAATCACCGCATAAATGGCCCGAGTGGCAAAATCCCGTGCAACGCCCGGGTCTGCGGTGTTTTCCTCGTACTCTACGGTCTGATACTTACCCTTGAACGCAGTAATGATCTGCTTCAGATCAGCGGGCTTGAGCACTTCATCGAAGCGTACGGCGATGTGCTGATTCTGTGCACCGCCCACGGCCACGGTGGCCGGGATGGTGCCCGCCCCGGTCATGATTTGCGTGGCGGTTTCCTGAGTGATCGCACGGTCGACGTCGATGTCCAGCGCAGTGCCAGCGGTAAAATCAATGTCCAGGTTCAGGCCGTGAGCGCGGTAATACAGCGAGCCGGAAACGATGGTCAGCAACGAGACCACAATCGCCGTTTTACCCAGGCCCAAGAAGTTGAAACGGCGAGCCTTGGTGGCGCGCGGCTTGCTCTTTCCGATCAACCAACGCTGGCTGACCCACTGGGTATCGACCAGCCACAGCATCAGCTGGCGAATCAGCAAGAAGTTAGTGGCGACACTGATCACGATGCTCACCAGCATGGTCAGCGCAAATCCTTGAATCGGCCCGATGCCGGCCGCGAACAAGGCAATCATCGCCAGCGCGGTCACCAGGTTTGCATCACGTATCGTCGGCAGCGAGCCTTTGAAACCGTTATCCACGGCTTCGCGCAGAGACCGGCCAAGGTCGATTTCCTCGCGAATACGTTCCAGGCAAATGATGCTCGCATCCGCCGCCATGCCAATGCCCAGCACAAACGCGACCACCGCCGACAGCGACAAGGTGGCACCCGAGGCGGTGAATACAATCAGCAATAGCCACAGGTAGACCAGCGTACAAAACGCGGCGATCAAACCGGCAGTGCGGTACAGCCCCACCAGCAACAGGAAAATACAGGCGATGCCGATCAAACCTGCCTGAACGGTTTCCGCCAGCGCGGTTTTGCCGAGTACGCTGCCGACGGTCTGGGTGTATTTC
>NZ_JBFTMK010000601.1:0-2932 GCF_056396965.1 Pseudomonas sp. 05N434 | reverse complement strand
GGCGTCGACCAGGCTTTGTGCATCGGCTTGTTCAAGGCCCGGCAGGCTGATGTGCAGGTCGATGTCCAGGCCGAAACCACCAGGGATCTGGCCGATGCCGACATGGGCAGTGATCGAGGCGTCGTCGGGGATTTTGCGTTTGGTCTGGCTGGCGACGAATTTCAGCGCGCCGATGAAGCAGGCGGAATAGCCGGCGGCGAACAATTGTTCAGGGTTGGTTGCCGCACCGCCGGCGCCACCGAGTTCTTTCGGGGTCGCGAGTTTGACGTCGAGGACGTTGTCGCTGGAGATCGAACGACCGTCACGGCCGCCGGTGGAGGTTGCGATTGCGGTGTAGAGAGTTTGCATGGTGTGAGCCTCGTTTCGGATTGGGTGTTTCGCGCTAAATGTTTGCGCGCTAAGTAAGTGCGAAGTGAATGTAGCTCGCTAATATTTAGCGCGCAAGATAATTTTTTGAAAAAAACTGACCCTGCCCATCACCTGGAGATTCGATCAGGCGGGAGATGCTTGAGATAGAGGCTTTCGTGCGGGATTTATGCGAAGTGAATTTTTTTGCGACGGGGGAGGACGCCTTCGCGGGCGATCCGACTTGCCCGCGAAGAACGATAACGCGGTCTAAAGGCTGTCTTGCAGGTGGCTGCGCAGCTCCTGGAGATCCGTTTGCAGCTTCTTCAACTGCTCCAGCGTCTGCCCGCTGGCGCCGAGGATGCACTGCGGAATATCGCGCGCTTTGTCTCGCAGCGCATGGCCTTGCTCGGTGAGTTCGACAATCACCACCCGTTCATCTTCGCGGCTGCGGGTGCGGCTCAGCAGGCCTTCGGCTTCCAGGCGTTTGAGCAGCGGGGTGAGGGAGCCGGGGTCGGTCAGTAGTCGGCTGCTGATTTCGCCGACCGTCAATCCGTCCTTTTCCCACAACACCATCATTGCCAGGTACTGCGGGTACGTCAGGCCCAGCGCTTGCAGCAGCGGCTTGTAAACCTTGGTCATCAGCAATGAAGTGGAATGCAGGGCGAAGCAGACCTGATTATCCAGCAGCAGGTTATCGCAGTTGTCCGGGGTGTCGCGCTCGGTGTTCATTTCAAAGCCTTGATCAGTGATCGTCATGAATCTAGCGGGCGAATCTTTAATGCGCCAGATAATTATGGACTAGTGGCGGTCGAGGTTGGTTTGCAGCGCCAGATCCCACGGTGGGATGGGGCTGAAACGGGTCTTCAGGTATTCCAGCAGCAAACGGCTACGCGAACTGGGCTGCTGCTCCAGGCGTAACGCATAAATACCGGTGCTTTCCGGTTTTGGCAGACCTTGTTCGCAGAACAGCGGCAGCAGTTCGCCGCGCAATAAATACTCACTGGCCAGCCAGGTCGGCAGATGCGCGACACCCAACCCGGCCAGTGCGCCGCAGACCAGCGCCTCGGCGTTGTTGGCGCTCATGCGGATTCGCGCAGGCCGGTGCAAGTGCATCTGCCCATCCCGCTCGAAGCGCCAGGCGAACGGCGGAGCCAGGCCATCCCAATCCAGACCGTCGTGGTCGACCAATTGCGCCGGCTCGGTCGGCACGCCACGGCGTTGCAGGTAATCGGGGCTGGCGCAGGCGATGCGCACCATGCTCGCCAGCGGCGTGGCCACCAGCCGGGTATCGGCCATTTGCCCGGCACGCAGTACCAGGTCGACCTTGCCCAGGTTCGAACCCTGCATGTCGACAAAGCTGTCGATCAGGTGCAATTGCACGTCGAGGCCGGGGTAAAGGGTCAGGAAGTCGGCAATCACCGGTGCCAGATGGCGTCGTCCGAACGCTGCCGGCGCATCGACCCGAATCAAGCCTTCCGGCGCGTTGCTCAGGGACACCGCTTCCGCCCGCGCCAGCCGCAGTTCCGCGACGATCCGCCGCGCGCGCTCGGCAAAGGCCAAGCCTGCCGGGGTAGCCCGCACCGCGTGGGTGCTGCGAATGAACAGCTGACTGCCGACGGCGCTTTCCAGGCTATCGATACGTCGCGCCACCGCCGATGGCGTCAGGGGATGACGGCGGGATGCAGCGGAAAAACTGCCGGTCTCCAGCACATCCAGAAACAGTCCGAGTTGTTCGGTCAATTGATTGGGGTTCATGGCTTCATTAACGCTTATGCGAATTTGGCACAGCCATTGTGCGTTGCTATGCGTTTCCCTGCCAGAGCCGACTGCGTAGGATGAGCGGCCTGACAAGAGGAAACCGCCTGTGATTGAGTTCGTGATGTACCTGGTTTTTGGCGCCGCCATGGGCACCCTCGGCGGGCTCTTCGGCATTGGTGGCGGGTTGGTGGCGATTCCGCTGCTGGGCGTGTGGTGCGGTCTCGATCAGCAGGTCGCCCAAGGCACGGCGCTGGTGATGGTGGTGCCGAACGTGATGCTGGCGCTATGGCGTTATCACCAGCGCAATCGCATCGAATTGCGTCATGCGCTGCCATTGGCTTCGATGGGATTCTGCTTCGCCTGGATCGGTTCGATCTGGGCGGTGGGCATCGATGCGCAAACCATGCGCGTGGGGTTTGTCGCGTTCCTGGTCGCGCTGTCGGCCTACAACCTGGTGCGAATGTTCGCCGCCACTGCGCCGGCGTCTTCACAGATGCATTATTCATGGCCGTGGCTGGGTGTGCTCGGCGCGGCTTCCGGGACCATGGGCGGGTTGTTTGGCGTGGGTGGGGCGGTGGTGGCCACGCCGGTGTTGACCAGTCTGTTCGGTACCAGCCAAGTGGTTGCCCAGGGCTTGTCGCTGGCACTGGCATTGCCGAGCACGGGCGTCACGTTGGCGACTTATGCGGTGCACCATCAGGTGCACTGGGCGATCGGTATTCCATTGGCGGTCGGTGGATTGATGAGCATCAGTTGGGGCGTGAGAATCGCCCACGCACTGCCGGAGCGGCTGTTGCGCGGGCTGTTCTGTGGGTTTCTGGTGTGC
>NZ_JBFTMK010000600.1:0-2933 GCF_056396965.1 Pseudomonas sp. 05N434 | reverse complement strand
CGCCGAAGGTGGGACCGTGGTGTACACCGCGTCCGTGTCAGCGCCAGTCACCGGCTCGCCAGTGGTTGTAACCCTGTCCAACGGCCAGACCATTACCATTCCGGTCGGTGCCAGCAGCGGCTCTGTCAATTTTGTTGCACCCAACGATGCGTTGGCGGGTGGCGGTTCCCTGAGCGTGAAGATCGACGACGCCAAGGGCGGCAACTACGAGAAACTGGAAGTCGACGGCAAGTCGGCGGATACCTCGGTGACCGACACCCCAGACACCACGACTCTCAGCCTGAGCGCGACCGACTCGGTGGCCGAAGGTGGTTCCATTGTTTACACCGCAACCTTGACCAACGCCGCCGGCACACCGGTCACCGTCACGCTGAGCAAYGGTGCCGTCATCACCATCGAAGCGGGTAAAACCACCGGTTCCGTAACCGTCGATGCGCCGAAGGACGACGTCTATAAAGACGCCGGCACCGTTGAAGCGACCATCAAAGACGCAACCGGTGGCAACTTCGAGAACCTGGTGCCAAGCACCACCCCGGCAGTCACTACCGTCAACGACACCATCGACACCAGCACCGTTTCGCTGAGTGCGACSGCGAACGTCGCCGAAGGCGGCACCGTGGTGTACACCGCGTCCGTCACTGCTCCGGTGACTGGTTCGCCAGTGGTTGTGACCCTGTCCAATGGCCAGACCATCACCATTCCGGTCGGTGCCAGCAGCGGCTCTGTCAATTTTGTTGCACCCAACGATGCCCTCGCTGGCGGCGGTTCTTTGAGCGTCAAGATAGACGACGCCAAGGGCGGCAACTACGAGAAGCTGGAAGTCGACGGCAAGTCGGCGGATACCTCGGTGACCGACACCCCAGACACCACCAACCTCAGCCTGAGCGCGACCGACTCGGTAGCCGAAGGCGGTTCGATCGTTTACACCGCGACCCTGACCAACGCCGCCGGCACTCCGGTCACCGTGACCCTGAGCAACGGCGCCGTGATCACCATCGAAGCGGGTAAAACCACCGGCTCCGTGACCGTTCCGGCTCCATCCGATGACGTTTACAAGGACGCGGGCACGGTCCAGGCGACCATCTCCACCGCCACCGGTGGCAATTTCGAAAACCTAGTGCCGAGCACTGCCCCGGCAGTCACCACCGTCACCGACACCATCGACACCAGCACTGTTTCGCTGAGTGCGACCGCGAACGTGGCCGAAGGTGGGACCGTGGTTTACACCGCGTCCGTGTCAGCGCCAGTCACCGGCTCGCCAGTGGTTGTGACCCTGTCCAAYGGCCAGACCATCACCATTCCGGTCGGTGCCAGCAGCGGTTCTGTCAACTTCGTTGCGCCAAACGATGCCCTCGCTGGCGGCGGTTCTTTGAGCGTGAAGATCGACGTCGCCAAGGGCGGCAACTACGAGAAGCTGGAAGTCGACGGCAAGTCGGCGGATACCTCGGTGACCGACACCCCAGACACCACCACCCTCAGCCTGAGCGCAACCGACTCGGTGGCTGAAGGTGGTTCCATTGTTTACACCGCAACCCTGACCAATGCCGCTGGCACACCGGTCACCGTGACCCTGAGCAACGGCGCCGTGATCACCATCGCCGCCGGTGCCACTAGCGGCAGCGTAACCATCGATGCACCGAAGGACGACGTCTATAAAGACGCCGGAACCGTTGAAGCGACCATCAAGGACGCAACCGGTGGCAACTTCGAGAACCTGGTGCCAAGCACCACCTCGGCAGTCACCACCGTCACCGATACCATCGACACCAGCACCGTTTCGCTGASTGCSACSGCRAACGTSGCCGAAGGCGGCACCGTGGTGTACACCGCGTCCGTCACTGCTCCGGTGACTGGTTCGCCAGTSGTTGTGACCCYGTCCAATGGCCAGACCATCACCATTCCGGTCGGTGCCAGCAGCGGTTCTGTCAACTTCGTTGCGCCCAACGATGCCCTCGCTGGCGGCGGTTCTTTGAGCGTCAAGATAGACGACGCCAAGGGCGGCAACTACGAGAAGCTGGAAGTCGACGGCAAGTCGGCGGATACCTCGGTGACCGACACACCGGACACCACCACCCTCAGCCTGTCGGCAACCGACTCGGTCGCCGAAGGCGGTTCCATCGTTTATACCGCGACCCTGACCAATGCCGCCGGCACGCCGGTCACCGTGACCCTGTCGAACGGCGCAGTGATCACCATCGCCGCCGGTGCCACTAGCGGCAGCGTGACCGTCGATGCACCAAAGGACGACGTCTATAAAGACGCCGGCACCGTTGAAGCAACCATCAAGGACGCAACCGGCGGCAACTTTGAAAACCTGGTTCCGAGCACTGCCCCGGCAGTCACCACCGTCACCGACACCATCGACACCAGCACCGTTTCGCTGACTGCGACCGCGAACGTCGCCGAAGGTGGGACCGTGGTGTACACCGCGTCCGTGTCAGCGCCAGTCACCGGCTCGCCAGTCGTTGTGACCCTGTCCAACGGCCAGACCATTACCATCCCGGTTGGCTCGAGCAGCGCCAGCGTCAACTTCACCGCGCCGAACGATGCGCTGGCCGGCGGCAACTCCCTGAGCGTGAAGATCGACGATGCCAAGGGCGGCAACTACGAGAAGCTGGAAGTCGACGGCAAGTCGGCGGATACCTCGGTGACCGACACGCCGGACACCACGACTCTCAGCCTGAGCGCGACCGACTCGGTGGCCGAAGGTGGTTCCATTGTTTACACCGCAACCTTGACCAACGCCGCCGGCACGCCAGTGACCGTGACCCTGAGCAACGGCGCCGTGATCACCATCGAAGCGGGTAAAACCACCGGTTCCGTAACCGTCGATGCGCCGAAGGACGACGTCTATAAAGACGCCGGCACCGTTGAAGCGACCATCAAAGACGCAACCGGTGGCAACTTCGAGAACCTGGTGCCAAGCACCACCC
>NZ_JBFTMK010000599.1:0-3699 GCF_056396965.1 Pseudomonas sp. 05N434 | reverse complement strand
ATGTACAGCCCCACACCATCGGCAGACCGCCATTCCAGAAAGACCCCTACCCGATCACTGTCAACGCCAACCCTTCGGATCGTGTCACCTCGACACTCAACAGCACCGAACTGAGCGATGGTGAGTTCGCCAGCGTGGCCAGCGGTTCGTCCATCAGCAACAGCATCAACCAGAACGGCAACATACCCGGCAGCCTCAATGTCGTGACCAATCCCAATGGCATGCCCGGCATGAGTGCCGGTCACGGCGGCGGTAGCGGTGGCGCGATTTCGGGAACGATCAACCATGCCATGAGTTCCGGCCTCGCGCCGTTGGGCAGATTGGCGGGAGGTCAATGACATGAGCCGCTCCCTGATCCTTCTCGCCCTGGTCATCGGTGCCAGTGTGAGCCCAGGCGCCATGGCCGACTCCAGCGTTCCGGTGGTCAACACCGCCAACATTCTGGATTCCGGCGCCCGGTACAACGGCAACTTCAACGTCAACCAGGCCTCCGGCGATCAACAGCAACAGGCCAATACCCGCGCCATCGCCATCGGCACCACTGATGCCTCGGCGACCACCCGCGTCATCCAGAAACTCGACACGCCCGCCAACCCGTCGATGAACGCGACGGCCACCATCGGCGGCAACTCTTTCAGTCAAGGCAACGGTGCACTGGGTGTCAACCAGGGCGCCGGGGCCAACAACCAGATGGCCAACGTAATGCGCATCAGCATCAGTGCTGCGCCGCAAAGCGTCGACGATAGCGCCCTTTCTCAACAGAACGTGGCGTTGTTACCAAGCTCAGGGGCAACTGACGCTTCAAAAGGCAGTCGCCAGGTCGTGACAAGCGACCAGGCCTTCACCGGCAGCCGAGGAGTGATTCAGGTGAACCAGAGTGCCGGGGTGGGGAACCGAATGGCTAACACCCTGAGCATACGGGTCGCTGACTGACCCGAACGCAGTGCGATTAGAAAGTAACCAACACTTAACCAACTAATAAGCACGGAGAATCACCATGAAACCCACAATGGCTCTCAAGCCTCTGGTCTTCGCCTTGGCATCCGTCATGGCGATGGCCGCACAGGCCAGCGACAACGATCGTGGTCACCACCATCATCACGGCCCCAAAGGCCCCACCTGGGAACAACAGCTGTCAATCGACTCAGCCGCCAACGCCTATGTAGGGGACACACAGGACAGCAGCGGCAACTCGGTACTTAACCAGGGCACCAAAAACACTGCCAATGCCGACAACTCACTCAACGGTTCCAATGGCAACATGGGCGCCAACGTGGCTGGCGGTGACGGCAACCAACAAGACAACGCCGCCGCGCTGGCGACCGCCGATGAAAGTTTCATCTTCGGTTCTGCCACTGCAACGTCCAACGCCTATCAGTACAACACCGACAACTACGTCAAAAACCGCTCTACCCAAAATAACGCCACGCTCAACAATGCTGGCAACAACGGCTCCGGCAACATTGGCATCAACGTGACTGCCGGCAACTTCAACCAACAGAAAAACAACCTGGCGATTGCCGTGTCTGGCGGCCGGGTAGCAACAGCCTCGGCTGACGCTTACCAATCCACCACCGGCCTGGATGTCGACAACAAGGCTGACCGGACCCACGTCACCACCACCCTCACCGATACCACCACGTCCTCGGGCACCTTCAAGGCCAAAGGCACCGGGACGATCGACGACAGTGGCTGGGGTCACAGAGGCGATGACAAGTTCAAATTCAGCGCCGTGGGCACCTTCGATCTGGCTGGCGTCACCACCCATCAAGTGCTGACTCCAGACGGCTGGAAAAACCCGGTTGTGAACAACGCCTCCATGACCAACTCGATGAACAGCTTCTCCGGCAACGGCGGTGCCAACGTGTCGGCGGGTGTGGGCAACCAACAAAGCAACTCTCTGTCCATTGCTGCCGGCTGCAGAGCCTGCATGTAATCGCGATCGAAATGAAAGCCCCGGCAACGGGGCTTTCTTTCCACGGTTCACCAAAGGCGTATCGATCATGCGTACGACAGCTTGTTTCGCCCTGCTGTGCCTGTGCGGCCTGACTCAGGYGGCGCAGATGCCGGTGGCCGCCTTACCGGGCGGCATGCTGGTTTACAAGCAGGTGCAAAGCGTGCGTGAGCGCAAGTTCAGCGACATCGTCGAACAAAAAACCGACTTCAGCTGCGGCGCTGCCGCACTGGCTACGGTGCTACGCCAGGCTTACTGGCTCGATGTCGATGAGGAACACATCATCAAAGGCATGCTGATCAATGCTGATCAGAACCTTGTCCGTACTCAAGGTTTCTCCATGCTGGACATGAAGCGCTACATCGAAGCAATCGGCATGCGCGCGCGTGGCTACCGGATACCGCCCGAGAAACTCGAAGCGGTGACCATTCCGGTGGTGGTGCTGATGGAAATTCGCGGCTACAAGCATTTCGTGGTGATGCAGCGGGCGGACAAGAACTGGGTCTATATCGGCGACCCGGTGCTTGGGCACAAACGCTATTCCCATGATGACTTTGTCAAAGGCTGGAACGGCATTGTCTTCGCTATCGTGGGTCCCGACCTGATTGGCGCAACGACGTTGATGCAGATCCAGGCCTCTACCGTAAAACCCCAGTTTTACGTATCGACCATTAAAGAAACCGGTAACGGCAGTACGCCGCCGTTAGGCACCGGGAATGTGATCGGTGGCGCAGGACTGACCACCGCCCAGGGTGTCACTCAAACTGTGCGCGCCGCCGGTGACGGCAATACCGCATACAACAATGTCGCCCTCAACGTCCAGGAGGCCAACCAGGCGCCGGCGCCGAATCCCGTCCAAGGGCAGGTGCTGACGAGCGGGCAAACCATTACCGACAACAATGCCGCCGGTAGCGTCGCGGTGTCAGCCACCGGGGGTGGCGTGCAAATGGCTATCCAGGCCAGCAACAACCAAGGCACGGCCATGCAACAGGTGGCTCAGGGTGGTCTGGTGCAGAACACCCGGCTTCTGGGCAACAACAACAGGGTCAATAACCTGACGCATCTTAACGTGGTGCTAAATAACAATGGCCGAAATGCCGGAGCAGTCAACTGCAATCTGAGTCAACTCAACGCACTACGCAACCTGGGATATTGAACTACGCTGATGTTCGATCATTGGGCTTCATGGGGGATGGCTAATCATGTATCGGTCAGTACCACTGCGCGCGGTCGTTTGTCTGAGCACTTTGTTCCCGTCGGCGCTGCTGCAAGCAGCGCCCGATGCGGACGTGGCGGCTTTGAAACAGGAGCTCATGGAGCTCAAACAACGATACGAAGTACAACAAAAAGCCCTGGCAGTACTCGAACAACGAGTCCGCCAAGTGGAGGAGCAACCGGCGGCGCCGCCGCCTAAACGCCTGGCCAAGTCGCCAGCCGACATGAAAGGCAACCCGCAAGTGGCCACCAGGACGGGAGCGGCCGCGGCTTCAGGCGGCGCCGCGGGCAGCGGCAGTTCCTATGGACAATCGCTGGCCGATGACTCTCAACCGGCACAGAGTGTTTCCAACCTGTATGACGAGGCCAGCGGATTCTTCGGCGGCGGCAAGTTCAGCCTCGAAACCGGGTTGACCTATTCACGTTACGACACCCGCCAGCTGATCCTCAACGGCTTCCTCGCACTGGACTCGATCTTTCTGGGCAACATCAACCTGGACCGGATCAAGGCCGACACCTGGACGCTGGAC
>NZ_JBFTMK010000598.1:0-2955 GCF_056396965.1 Pseudomonas sp. 05N434 | reverse complement strand
TAGCGAGGCCCACTGAAATAGTAGTAACGATAACCCCCGTAAAAGCGTGGGCCACCGTAGTAGTAAGGTGAGTAGTAATAGCCGGGGTAGTAATAAGGTGCCGGATAAACATCGGCGCCCCCTACATAGTAGTAACACCCGGACAGACCCAAACCAAAAAACACACTGAGCAGTATTTGGCGGAGCTTTTTCTGACAGAACATGGAGGCCTCCTGAAAGACCTGCAACGGCAGTCGAGTCACACCTGTTTTGACTTTAAAACAGGCACCGAGTGCCTGATCGCATCGACCTTCAGATCAGCGGCTAGCTGTCCTTCTACGGTGCATACCCATGCGCTGCGCACCATGACAAGGCAAAGCGCCCTCCCCTGTTTGTCTCGCCCTCCCTTCCATGCCCCCAGCCAGAGCGCTCAAGCCGACTTGGCACGGCTCTCGCTTAACCAAAGACGTGCAGGAGTCATCACAGGTTCGCGGCACCACAATTTGCAATGGCTGACTAGGGTTCCGGCTCGCAATCGCGAGTGACTGGTCCGAGAGTTGGCGACCTCCAGTTGAGGTTACACGGCGGGACAAAAGCCCGGGAGACAAGCCACCGTTCGCGGTGCCGCTGCCTTCCTGTCCGCCCTTGATCAACTGGAGAACCATCCCATGTCCCGACTTCGTTTACCCGCCCTGCTCGCCGCTGCTTTTGCAGCCCTCGTGAGCGTCTCGTCCCACGCCGCACAGAAAGACCATTTCAGCGTCTGCTGGACGATTTATGCCGGCTGGATGCCTTGGGAATATGCCGGCAGCCAAGGCATCGTCGACAAATGGGCGAAAAAGTACGGCATCAAGATCGATGTGGTGCAGCTCAACGACTACGTCGAATCCATCAACCAATACACCGCCGGCCAGTTCGACGGCTGCACCATGACCAACATGGACGCGCTGACCATTCCGGCTGCCGGTGGCGTCGACAGCACAGCGCTGATCGTCAGCGACTTCTCCAACGGCAACGACGGCATCGTGCTCAAAGGCGAAGGCAAGAAAGTCACCGACCTCAAGGGCATGGACGTCAATCTGGTGGAGCTGTCCGTGTCCCATTACCTGCTGGCCCGTGCTCTGGACTCGGTAGACCTTACCGAGAAAGACCTGAAAGTAATCAACACCTCCGATGCCGATATCTCGGCTGCCTTCAACACCGAACAGGTTCACGCCGTCACCACCTGGAACCCGATGCTCTCGGACATCAAGGCCAAGCCTGCGGTGACCGAAGTGTTCAATTCCAGCCAGATCCCCGGCGAAATCATGGACATGATGGTGGTCAACAGCGCCACCCTCAAAGACAACCCGGCTCTGGGCAAAGCCCTGACCGGCGCCTGGTTCGAAGTGGTCGCGTTGATGAACGCGAAAAACGCCACCAGCCAGGCCGCCCTCGAACACATGGCCAAAGCTTCGGGCACCGACCTGGCCGGTTTCCAGGCGCAACTAGACACCACCAAACTGTTCGCCACGCCCAAAGAAGCCCTGGCGTTCTCCACCAGCAAGCAACTGCCCGACACCATGCGCAAGGTCGCCGAGTTCTCGTTCCAGCACGGCTTGCTGGGTGAAGGCGCCAAGGACACCAGCGCCATCGGCATGGCCTTCGCCAATGGCGTGACCAGCGGCGATAAAGGCAACCTCAAGCTGCGCTTCGACCCGACTTACGTGCAGATGGCCGCCGACGCCAAGCTGTAAGACAGGAGGAGCTGGCCATGCGCCTGATCAATCGCCACCCGGATCGCCCGAGTCGCCTGCTGTTGGTGATCCTGCCGTTCGCCCTGGTGCTGTTCGCCTACTTCATGGGCTCGGCCGAACGGCTGATGGACAACCCCAACGACAAACTGCTGCCCAGTGCCGTGCAGATGACCGACGCGGTGAAACGCCTGGCCTTCACCGCCGACGCCCGCACTGGTGAATACCTGCTCTGGCAAGACACCGCCTCCAGCGTGCGGCGGTTGGCCATCGGCCTCGGCATCAGTGCGCTGGCCGGGCTGTGCCTGGGCATCGCCGCCGGTACGCTGCCGCTGTTTGGTGCGCCGTTGTCGCCCGTGCTGACGGTGCTGTCGATGGTGCCGCCGCTGGCGATCCTGCCGATTCTGTTCATCGTGTTCGGGTTGGGGGAGTTGTCGAAAGTGATGCTGATCGTGATCGGCATCACCCCATGCCTGGCCCGTGATCTGGAACAGCGCGCCCGGGAAATTCCGCTGGAATTGCTGATCAAGGCGCAGACCCTCGGTGCTTCAACCTGGACTCTGATGCTGCGCGTGGTGCTGCCGCAATTGCTGCCGCGCCTGCTGATCTCGTTGCGACTGATGCTCGGCTCGGCGTGGTTGTTTTTGATCGCCGCCGAAGCCATCGCCTCCACGGACGGTTTGGGTTACCGGATCTTCCTGGTGCGCCGCTACTTGGCGATGGACGTGATTCTGCCCTACGTGGCGTGGATCACCCTGCTCGCCTGGCTGATGGACTGGGGCCTCAAGCACCTGACCCAACGGGCCTTTCCCTGGCACCAAGGTGCCTCCAAATGAGTTATGAAGAGGCGCGGGCATGAGCTTCATCACAGTGAAAAACGTCTGGCAGCAATACGCCGATCAGGTGGTGCTTGAAGGGCTGAACCTGAGCGTCAACGAAGGTGAGTTCTGCACCTTGGTCGGCGCGTCGGGTTGCGGCAAATCGACCTTCCTGCGGCTATTGCTCGGCCAGGAACGCGCCAGTCGTGGCGAGATTCTGTTGGACGGTCAGGCATTGGCTGGCGAACCGGATTCGAGCCGTGGCGTGGTGTTCCAGCGCTATTCGGTGTTCCCGCACCTGACCGTGCTGGACAACGTCGCCCTCGGCCTCGAACTGCYGCGCTCGCCTTTACTGGGGCGGTTGTTCGGCAGCGCTAAAAAAGAGGCACACGAACACGCCTCAGTGTTGCTGCACAAAGTCGGCC
>NZ_JBFTMK010000597.1:0-2970 GCF_056396965.1 Pseudomonas sp. 05N434 | reverse complement strand
TCCTACGGACTAAAAATCCCCTTATCGTTAACATCCCCGCAATATTTTCTACTTTCAAATTACCCTGCCCCTTGGGAAGAAAAATATGTAGCCGAACATTATTTTTCCCAAGACCCCACTGTCAAACATGGGTTAACACGGTCCATTCCCTTGCGCTGGTCAGCAGAGCAGCAAAGTCAAAGTCTGAAATTCTGGGAAGAAGCGCGGCATTACAACCTAAATCATGGATGGTGCCTTTCATCGCAGCGCGGATTCAACAGTATCGGCTTACTCTCTGTTTCCCGCTCCAGCGAATATATTTCACCGACAGAACTGGAGAGTAAAGAGACCAAGCTAATTTGGCTGACTCAGTTAGCGCATGAATCCATGACGCGTTTCTTTTCCGAAAAAAACATACCCGAAATATATAAACCACTGACCGCTCGAGAAAAAGAAACCTTGAAATGGACGGCCATTGGAAAAACTTATGTTGAAATCAGCATTATTCTAAATATCGATATTCGGACCGTGAAATTTCATTTAGTCAATTCCATGCGTAAACTTCAAGCATCAAACAAAGCCGAAGCAGCGGTCAAAGCATCCTTGATGGGTTTGCTGTTCTAAGCACAATATGCCACAACGCCTGAGACCTGTATTTTTCAACCGGTCAATCTTCGTGCTCGGCAAATGAAAAATGCTCCGTATCTTTCGATACGGAGCATTTTTTTTAGCACCGCGCTTCAAACACATCAGCCAACTTATTTATTACATAACCCAGTCTCTAACTATCGAACGCGATCGACACTCACACTGCCCACACACAAACATGACACTTCAACAAGATTCAGACTAACACTAACGAGCCTCGCTGACTTTTTATAACATTCATTGACACGCAAACGCAGACCTCCTAGATTACTGGCACTCTGCCAACGCCAAGACTACGCATAAACTTTGTTAAGTTAATGGAATGCTGAGTTTCTGAGTTATTTCATTCCTGGTACAACGCATGAAATATGTAGACGATATTACGAAACTCTTTACACGTTTTGGTGCCAATGCGGAAACTTACCAGGAAATACAACCAAACTATAAAGATTTCAAAGACGACCCGATTACATCTGCAATGGCTGAGCCAGAACCAGAGTCGGCGGCCTTGTCTCCCACAACGCCAACGTCTCCTGTGTTTCAACTGGACGAGCCACAGTCTTCTTTATTGACTGGCGCGCCGATCGAGCCTGTGAAGAATGTTTTCCTCCCGCTGCCTTCGCCCAAGTCCCCTCCCCTGACTGAGCCACCTGCGAGTGCTGCTGCGGATGACCGTCAGCGATTGAGCGACCTGTTGCGTGAACTCAACCAGGTTCGTCGGGACGGTCTGCCAGAAACGATTCGCAAGCGGACCAAGGCGAAGGTCATTGCCATCGTTTCAGCGAATGGCGGGGTGGGTAAAAGCACCATCGCCGCTGGCCTCGCGAAAACACTTCGGCACCCTGGCGGGCGAGTCATCGCGATTGATCTGGACCCTCAGAACGCGCTGTCCAGCCACTTGGGTATCACCAGGCCGGCTCCCGGGCTGATCCAACTCAAAGAGCAGGACGCCGACTGGGGCGCTCATCGCCTGCCGGGCTTTAGCGACAGTGAGTGCCTGCCCTTCGGCACTGGCGAGCTGAACGATCGCCGATTGCTCAGGCAGATGCTGCTTGAAGATGCTGACTGGTTGAGCCAGCACCTGGCGTCAATGCACCTCAGCGAAAACGATACCGTGATCCTGGATACGCCTTCGGGCGCGACCGTCTATTCGCAACAGGCACTCGACGCTGCCGATCTGGTGCTGGTGATGACGGTGGCCGACGCGGCCTCCTACCTGGCACTGGACACCATGACCCAGTGGCTGGAAACCAGCCCGCGACGCGCACAGCAGCAGCGGTATGTGCTCAACCAATGGGATGACTCCCGTGCGTTCAGCAGGGACATGGGCGTGCTGTTTCGGCGACGGCTCGGCGCTAACCTGATCGGGACGATTCGCCTCGATCACCAGTTCAACGAGTCGCTGGCCTATGGTCGGGACCTGTTGCAGCACGCGCCTGAGAGCATTGGCTGTCAGGACATTCTGTCGCTATCAGGCGCGGTCCATGCCCTGCTTTTCACGGATGCTTCCAGCCAGCAGGGCACGCTATGACCGTCCAGCTGAATCAGCTACCTGCAAAGACCTGGTGGTTGCAGAAGCTGCTGGATAGCTTCCAGGATCGCTTTAGCCAATGGCCCCTGCGTTGGCGCCTGGGCCTGAAAATTTCAGGCGGGCTGATTGCAGCATTGTTGGTGCTGGGTATCCTCACTGCACCGCAGAATCTGTATTCCCAAGCCGTGTTTGCCTCCGTCTGTTTTGCCGCCAGCCTGATCATCCGCAAGCAAACCGGGCGTCTGGCGATCCTGACCCTGATCACCCTCTCGCTGATCGCTTCGTTGCGTTACATGTACTGGCGCCTGTCCGACACTCTGGACTTCGACAACTGGCAGGATGCCGTATTTGGCTACGGGCTGGTGCTGGCAGAACTGTATGCCTTGCTCGTCCTGGTCTTCGGCTATATACAGACCGCCTGGCCGTTGCAACGTAAGCCGCAGTTTCTGCAACAGCCACCCGCTGAATGGCCGACGGTGGATGTGTTCATCCCCACCTATAACGAAGCACTGGGTATCGTCAAACTGGTGGTGCTCGCGGCTCAGGCCATTGACTGGCCCGAGGGCAAACTGCGGGTGCACGTGCTCGATGACGGACGCCGGGAGGAATTCAAGGCTTTCTGTCAGCAGATTGGTGTCAACTACATCACCCGCGACAACAATCAACATGCCAAGGCCGGCAACCTCAACGAGGCACTCAAAGTCACCGATGGCGAGTTCATTGCCATATTCGACGCCGACCACGTGCCCACCCGCTCCTTCCTGCAAATCACCATGGGCTGGTTTTTAAAGGACCCGAACCTGGCGTTGCTG
>NZ_JBFTMK010000596.1:0-2973 GCF_056396965.1 Pseudomonas sp. 05N434 | reverse complement strand
ATTCAAGGTAGTCCTTATCCGGCGGGTCGGGTAATAACCGACTACTACGGACGATATGAACTGGATTGGCTTTTTGTGGCGAGGGAGCTTGCTCCCGCYRGGGCGCGAAGCGGCCCTACCGGCTTCGTCAATCAATCGATGGTCTCTGGTTTTGCGACTGCTGCGCAGCCGAACGGGACGGTGCGGCGATCCGACAAGCTCCCTCGCCACAGGGACCGCGCTTAACTGTACGGATAACTCTGCACCCAGCTGTAACAGCGGAAAGCCTCAGGTTTATGGCTAGATAAAGAAACTTCCCGCCACCCTGAATTCTGGTCATCCATCATGTCCTCGCGCGAAAACACCGGCATGGCCCTCGGCCTGCTCGGCGTCGTTATCTTCAGCCTGACCCTGCCCTTCACACGGATCGTCGTGCAGGAACTCCATCCGCTGCTCAATGGCCTTGGCCGGGCGCTGTTCGCGGCGATTCCGGCTGCGCTGTTATTGCTGTGGCGCCGGGAAAAATGGCCCACCTGGAAACAGGTCAAAGGCCTGACACTGGTTATCGCGGGGGTCATCCTCGGCTTCCCGGTGCTGTCGGCCTGGGCCATGCAGACACTGCCCGCCTCCCACGGCGCACTGGTCAACGGTTTGCAACCGCTGTGCGTGGCGCTGTATGCCGCGTGGCTGTCCCATGAGCGTCCGTCGAAAGCCTTCTGGGCCTGCGCCGCGCTGGGCAGTGCGCTGGTGCTCGGCTATGCGCTGATCAGCGGAGCCGGCAGTATTCAGGCCGGTGACTTGCTGATGCTCGGGGCGATTGCCGTGGGTGGGTTGGGCTATGCCGAAGGCGGCCGGTTGGCCAGGGAGATGGGCGGCTGGCAGGTGATCTGCTGGGCGTTGGTGCTGTCGACGCCGTTGCTGATTGGGCCGGTGTTGTACCTGGCGCTGCAACATCAGGGCGAGATTTCGGCCAGGACCTGGTGGGCCTTCGGTTATGTCTCGCTGTTTTCGCAGTTCATCGGCTTCTTTGCCTGGTACGCCGGGCTGGCCATGGGCGGCATCGCCCGGGTCAGTCAGATCCAGTTGCTGCAGATCTTCTTCACCATCGCGTTTTCGGCGTTGTTCTTCGGTGAGCACGTCGAGCCGATTACCTGGCTGTTTGCGGCCGGGGTGATCGTGACGGTGATGCTCGGGCGCAAGACCGCAGTGCGCCCGGCGCAACCGGGCACGTTACCGGCGGGGGTTCAGCTCAAGCCTTAGCGACCAGGAACCCGTCAGCCCGCAGCAGGGTTTCCAGGCAATGTTCGCTGATGTGGTAGAAATCCTTCAGCTCCTGAATCTTCACCAACAGCTGAGCCGGGTCCACCGGCTCGGCGCGTTTGACCGCCAGAATCATCTTGTTCTTGTTGGTGTGGTCCAGTGAGATGAACTCGAACACCTTGGTCTCGTAGCCGCAGGCTTCCAGGAACAACGCACGCAAACTGTCGGTGACCATTTCCGCCTGCTGGCCCAGGTGCAGGCCGTATTGCAGCATCGGCTTGAGCAGCGCCGGGCTCTGGATCTGCAGGCGGATCTGCTTGTGGCAGCACGGCGAGCACATGATGATCGCAGCGCCGGAACGGATGCCGGTATGAATCGCATAGTCGGTGGCGATGTCGCAGGCATGCAACGCGATCATCACGTCCAGCTCGCTCGGCGCCACGCTGCGCACGTCACCGCATTTGAACACCAGCCCCGGATGTTCCAGCTTCGCCGCCGCGCTGTTGCACAGCTTGACCATGTCTTCACGCAGCTCGACACCGGTCACCTCGCCCTCGGCTTTCAGGGTGTTGCGCAGGTAGTCATGGATCGCGAACGTCAGGTAACCCTTGCCCGAGCCGAAATCCGCCACCCGCACCGGTTTGTCCAGCGCCAGCGGCGAGGAGGTCAGCGCATGGCTGAAGACTTCGATGAACTTGTTGATCTGCTTCCACTTGCGCGACATCGCCGGGATCAGCTCATGCTGGGCGTTGGTCACGCCGAGGTCTTTGAGGAACGGCCGGTTCAGGTCGAGGAAGCGGTTCTTCTCGCGGTTGTGCTCGGCGGACGGCACTTCACGCAATTGCTGAGGTTTGCTCTTGAACAGCGAAGATTTGCCCTTTTTGCTGTATTCGAGCTGGGCTTCGTCGGTCAGTGACAGTAAATGCGCATTTTTGAACGATGCCGGCAACAGCGCGGCAATGGTCGCCACACCTTCGGCAATCGGCAGGTTCTTGGTGATGTCGCGGGTCTTGTAGCGGTAGACGAAGGACAGGCACGGCTGATCCTTGACCGTCAGCTGCTTGATGATCAACCGCTGCAAGTCCGCTTCGCCACCAACGTACTTGGCCAGCACCAGTTTGATGARGGCATTGGCGTCCAGGCTGGTTTGCAGCAGGTCGATGAACTGGGCGTGGTGATCCGGCGCGAGGCTGGCGGGAGTGGCGGTGACAGACATGGAAAAAACGGCCTCGGGCGGTGCGAATCGGGGAATGGCGGGTATTTTAGGGGGGATGGCCGTTCGGGACACGCAGTTATTTACCAAATGGTGCGAATCCCGAGGCAAGTAAGTTTCCTGTGGCGAGGGGGCTTGCCCCCGTTGGGCTGCGCAGCGGCCCCCTAGTTTCTTCAGTCACACCCAGTTCTCTGGTTTTACGACTGCTTCGCAGCCGAACGGGAGCAAGCCCCCTCGCCACAAAAGCTACCGAAGGCTGCGATCTTTTTAGCTCAACACCACCAACCGATTCGGCAATTCATTGCGCACCTGGGTCACCGGCACGTGCACCTTGAGCAACTCGCCGCACGCCTCGATGCACGTCACAAACCCCTGCAACGTCTGCCCCTGCTTCACCTGCTGGGTAAACGTCGCCACAATCGCGTCCCAATTCTTGTTGTCCAGCCGTTTGGAAATCCCTTCATCCACCAGAATTTCCACGTAACGCTCGGCCTCGGAGACAAAAATCAGCATGCCGGTGC
>NZ_JBFTMK010000595.1:0-2978 GCF_056396965.1 Pseudomonas sp. 05N434 | reverse complement strand
GGATCATCGAGAGTGCCGGTCTGTCGGCCGACCTCGATCCGGGCGAGCAGCGCAATCTGCTGCAAACCGCGTGTGCGGCCAAAGAAGCCCTGACTAGTGCCTCGTCCGTCGAAGTCGCATATGGCGACTGGAAGGCGGGGCTGACCCGTGAAGCGTTCAATGCGCTGATCGAGCCGATGGTTGCCCGCAGCCTGAAAGCCTGTCGTCGCGCGGTGCGTGATTCCGGCATTGAGCTGGAAGACGTTCATGCGGTGGTCATGGTCGGCGGCTCGACTCGCGTACCGCGCGTTCGCGAAGCCGTTGCGCAAGCCTTCGGTCGCGAACCGCTGACCGAAATCGACCCGGACCAAGTCGTGGCCATCGGTGCCGCGATCCAGGCCGATACCCTGGCTGGCAATAAGCGTGACGGCGGCGAACTGTTGTTGCTCGACGTGATTCCGTTGTCCCWGGGGCTGGAAACCATGGGCGGCCTGATGGAGAAGGTGATTCCGCGCAACACCACCATCCCTGTCGCCCGGGCCCAGGACTTCACCACTTATAAAGACGGCCAGTCGGCCATGGCGATCCACGTATTGCAGGGCGAGCGTGAGTTGATCAGCGACTGCCGCTCCCTGGCACGCTTCGAATTGCGCGGTATTCCAGCGATGGTTGCTGGTGCGGCGAAAATTCGCGTGACCTTCCAGGTCGATGCCGACGGTCTGCTCAGTGTCTCGGCCCGCGAATTGGGTTCGGGTGTCGAAGCCAGCATTCAGGTCAAACCGTCCTACGGCCTGACCGACGGCGAAATCGCCAAAATGCTCAAGGATTCGTTCCAGCACGCCAATGACGACAAGGTTGCCCGCGTATTGCGTGAACAGCAGGTCGATGCCCAGCGCCTGATCGAAGCAGTGCAGGGTGCTCTGGATGTCGACGGCGAACGCTTGCTCGACGCCGAAGAGCGCATGGTCATCGAATTGCAGATGCAGGAACTGACCGAATTGATGAAAGGCACCGATGGTTACGCCATTGAGCAGCAGACCAAACATCTGTCGCAAGTGACCGATGCCTTTGCTGCCCGCCGCCTGGACTCGACGGTGAAAGCCGCTCTGGCGGGGCGCAATCTGAATGAAATCGAGGAATAATTGATGCCGCAGGTCATTTTTCTGCCACACGAGAAGTTTTGCCCGGAAGGCATGGTTGTGGAGGCTGAGCCCGGCATATCCATTCTCGAGCTGGCCCATGAACACCATATCGAGATGGAAAGCGCCTGTGGCGGCGTCTGCGCGTGCACCACTTGTCACTGCATCATTCGTGAGGGTTTCGACTCGCTGGAAGAGGCTGATGAGCTGGAGGAAGACTATCTTGATAAGGCTTGGGGGCTGGAAGCCCAGTCGCGTCTGGCCTGTCAGGCAAAAGTCGGGACTGAAGACCTGACCGTCGAAATTCCGAAGTACTCGCTCAACCATGCCGCCGAAGCGCCGCACTGATTCAAGGAACTTTCATGAGCCTGAAATGGGTTGATGTGCTGGAAATCGCGATCCAGCTGGCTGAGTCAAAGCCGGATGTGGACCCGCGTTACGTGAACTTCGTCGATCTGCACCAGTGGGTGCTGGCATTGCCGGAGTTCAGTGATGATCCGACACGCGGTGGCGAGAAGGTGCTTGAAGCCATTCAGGCCGCCTGGATCGAAGAAGCAGACTGAGTCTGCACCGTACGCAGTTAGGCAATACCAAAGAACCCGCGTATAATTCGCGGGTTTAATTTTTCGCAAATTACCGTTTCTGGAGTTACACCATGGCTGTTCAACGTACTTTCTCCATCATCAAGCCTGACGCTGTTGCTAAAAATGTCATCGGCGAGATCACCACTCGTTTCGAAAAAGCAGGCCTGCGCGTTGTAGCTTCGAAACTGAAGCAACTGTCCAAAGCCGAAGCTGAAGGCTTCTACGCTGAGCACAGCGCTCGTGGTTTCTTCAACGACCTGGTTGCTTTCATGATTTCCGGTCCGGTTGTCGTTCAGGTTCTGGAAGGCGAAAACGCTATCGCTCTGAACCGTGAGCTGATGGGCGCTACCAACCCTAAAGAAGCTGCTCCTGGCACCATCCGCGCTGACTTCGCTGATTCCATCGACGCCAACGCTGTACACGGTTCGGACTCCGAAGCCGCTGCTGCTCGCGAAATCTCGTACTTCTTCGCAGCTACTGAAGTAACCACTCGCTAAGCATTGGCTTAAGAGTGAAGGTGAATCCATGACTACATCGACTGTAAAAACCAACCTGCTGGGTCTGACTCAACAGGAAATGGAAAAATTCTTCGACTCGATCGGGGAGAAGCGTTTCCGTGCCGGTCAGGTAATGAAATGGATTCACCACTTTGGCGTCGATGATTTCGACGCCATGACGAACGTCAGCAAGGCCTTGCGTGAAAAGCTCAAGGCTGTTGCTGAAATTCGTGGTCCGGAAGTGGTCAGCGAGGACATCTCCAGCGACGGTACCCGTAAGTGGGTGGTGCGCGTGGCGTCCGGCAGCTGCGTCGAGACCGTTTACATTCCCCAGGGCAAACGCGGCACCTTGTGCGTTTCGTCCCAGGCAGGCTGTGCCCTGGACTGCAGTTTCTGCTCCACCGGCAAGCAAGGTTTCAATAGCAACCTCACCGCCGCGGAAGTCATCGGCCAGGTGTGGATTGCCAACAAATCCTTTGGCAGCGTCCCGGCAACCGTCGACCGTGCCATCACCAACGTGGTGATGATGGGCATGGGTGAGCCGCTGCTGAACTTCGACAACGTCGTGGCCGCCATGCATCTGATGATGGATGACCTGGGCTATGGCATCTCCAAGCGCCGCGTAACCCTGTCGACTTCGGGTGTGGTGCCRATGATCGATGAGCTGTCCAAGCACATCGATGTTTCCCTGGCGTTGTCCCTGCACGCACCAAATGACGCATTGCGTAACCAATTGGTGCCGATCAACAAGAAGTATCCGCTTAAGATGCTGCTGGAAT
>NZ_JBFTMK010000594.1:0-5538 GCF_056396965.1 Pseudomonas sp. 05N434 | reverse complement strand
GATAATCCCGCCCCTCCCCCACAACATGTGTTTGGCGGTGTTCCTATGGCCAATGCCGAGAGAAGACCGGCGCCAATGCAGGGTGGCGGTCGAAGCGTTCGAGCCAGGCGAAGAACCCCGGCCGCGCAATGCGCAAGTGTTCCCGGGTGCCCGCCCACCGCGTTACCACCGCTGCCAGAATATCCAGCGCGCCCGGTTTTCCATCGTCCAGGTACAACTTGCCGGCGAACTGATCGGCAAACACCTCCCAATGCCAATGCAGGCGTTGGCGGGCACCGGCCATGAGGTTTTGCCGGGACGACTCGTCCGCCTCGGCCAGCCAGCGTTCGGGGTAATCGATGATGCCGATGGCGGTGTAACAATTGCTGACGATATACACCAGGCCATGAATCACCTGATCGCGCTTGATCGGATTTTCCGGCAACAGATTCGACTCCGGAAACGTAAGGCCCAGGTGAATCAGGATGGCCGCACTCTCGGTAAGAACGCCGCCATCAGGCAGTTGCAGAGTGGGAACCTGCTTCAGCGGGTTGAGCTTCTCCAGCGCATGCAGCGCCTGCGAGGACGATGAAACGTCGATGAAGCGATAAGGAACCTCGCACAGTTCCAGCGCGGCTTCGATGGCGGCCGCCCCCGAATTCTGATGCCCATAGAGCTGGTACATGACTAAATCTCCTCTGCGACTCTCTCTTTGTAGCAGATGCCAAAGACTGCGCACGAACCATGTGGGAGCGAGCTTGCCCGGTTACCCTCCCGCGCGCTTCATACAGCGCTGATAGCGCTCGTCGACCCGCTTGGCAAACCACGCCGTGGTGAGTTTTCGGGTGATTTTCGGGCTTTGCAGCACGATCCCCGGCAACACCGCCCGGGGTAATGGCCGGCCTTCGGCCTGTTCGGCCAAAGCGAAGACGCGTTGATAGAGCGTGGTGTCCTCGAACTGAAGACTTTTGCCCTCCTCCAGTTGATCCCGAATGGTCGGGTTGCGCATGTCCAATTGCTTGCCAAGGGTGCGCACCGCCAGTTCCGTGGCGCCGGGCATAATCGAGTCGTAGCGCACCAGGTCGCCATCCAGCGCCAGCGGGATACCCGTCGCACGACTGACCGCGTTCTGAAACGCCGCATTGCGGCTGGCGTACCAACCGGCGTTGAAATCGGCGAAGCGATACAGCGGCTGCTTATAGCTCACCGGATAGCCGAGCAAGTGGGCGATACCGAAATACAGGCCACCGCGACGGGTGAACACTTCGTGACGAATCGAGCCGTTCACCGGGTAGGGATAATCCCGCACATGCTGCTCGGCAAAGTCGATGCTGACCTGCATCGGCCCGCCGGTGTGCACCGGGTTGAAGCCGCCGAACAAGGTCCGGCCCATGGGCACCATGCCGATGAAGTCATCGAAAATCTCGCTGAGCTCTTTCTCGCTGCGCACGGCATTCAGCCGGTCGCTGTAGCTTTTGCCGTTGGGTGAACGCACCTGCAAGGCACCGCTGACCAGCAAGCCGGGGATGTGGGCCTTATCGGCGCGGCGGTCGATTTCATCCCGGGCGATCTTGCCCAGGCCTGGCACCAGCGGGTCAGCCTGAAACGTCGACTCTTGCTCAGCGACCGCGAGTACCGAACACAGGTTTTGCGTGGTCGGCGAAATCTTTTGCGCGGCAAATGCTGCGTAGATGTCCGTGGCCCAGCCCTGACGGTCGACCGTTTTGGCCGGCAGCAGGCTGACGATCTCGGCCTTGACCTCGGCAGGCTTGCGGGCCGGCGGTTCCTGAGGGCGCTGAGTGCCGCAACCGGCCAGTACCAACAGCGCGGCCACGCTCATGATCAATCGATTGGCTTGCATGGTGCTCCATCAAATCCGTTGAGCCGGGTTAACCATACGATCAATGGCATGGCGCAGGCTATGACTATCCCGCCCTCTCCCTGTTCCGTAGCCGCTGTCGAGCCTGCGAGCGCGTCCCGGTTGAACCATACTTGATCCACACACCGAGGAGGACAGGCTCATGAACCGTAGCGACGTGCTGATCATCGGCGCCGGCCCGACCGGGCTGGTCCTGGCGCTGTGGCTGAGCAAGCTGGGGATTGGGGTGCGGATTATCGACAAGACCTCGGCCCCCGGTACTACCTCACGCGCGTTGGCAGTACAGGCCCGAACGCTGGAGCTGTATCGCCAGCTCGACCTCAGCGACGCCGTGGTGCAGAACGGCCATAAAGTGTGCGCCGCGAATTTCTGGGTCAAGGGCGAACCGGTCGCACACCTGCCGCTGAGCGCCATCGGCGAGGGGTTGACGCCCTATGCGTTCCTGGAAATCTATCCGCAAGACGAGCATGAACAACTGCTGATCGAACGCCTGGAGACCTTTGGCATTACGGTGGAGCGCAACACCGAATTGCACAGTTTCGAGGAAACTGGCGATGGCATCACCGCAACGCTGCGCTTGCCCGATGGCCAGCAGCAAACCTGCCAGGCCTGCTACCTCGCTGGCTGCGACGGCGCCCGCTCGATCGTGCGCAAATCCCTGGACACCGATTTTCCGGGCGGGTGGCCAGGGCATGAACACCGGGATTGGCGACGCGATCAATCTGGCCTGGAAGCTCGCGGCGGTGTTAAGCGGCAGCGCCACGGCCAAACTGCTCGACAGTTATGAAACCGAACGCATCGCCTTTGCCCAGCGCCTGGTGGCCACCACTGATCGGGTGTTCAATTTTGTCACGGCCGATGGGCCAATTGCCGACGTAATGCGCATGCGCGTGGCGCCCTTTTTGATCCCGAAAATGATCTCGTTCGAGGCCGTCCGGGAGTTCCTGTTTCGCACGGTGTCACAGACCACCCTCAACTATCGCGGCATGCCGTTGAGTGAGGGCGTTACCGGCCATATTCACGGCGGTGATCGCCTGCCCTGGGCCCACGACGATGAAGGGGACAACTTCGAATCGCTGAAATACCTGACCTGGCAGGTGCATGTGTATGGCGAAACCAGCGACGAGATGATCGCCTGGTGCAGCGCGCATCACCTGCCGTTGCAGGTGTTCGACTGGCGACCGGTGTTTGAAACCGTGGGACTGGCGCGCAACGGGTTTTACCTGCTGCGCCCCGATACCTATGTGGCGATCGCCGATTACAGCGCCGATCCGAAGGTGATCGAACGGTATTTCCGCGATCATGGGATACGGCCTTATATCACCTGAAGATCTTTTGATTTGTTAGATCCCGGCCAGGGCCAGGTCCATTGCGAAGTAGGTGAAGATCAAATCCGCCCCCGCCCTTTTGATCGCCCCCAGACTCTCACGCACGACGCGATCTTCATCGATCGCCCCAGCCTGGGCGGCGAATTTGATCATCGCGTATTCACCGCTCACCTGATACGCCGACAACGGCAGACGCGAGGCTTCGCGGATGTCGCGGATGATGTCCAGGTACGCGCCGGCCGGCTTGACCATCAGCGCGTCGGCGCCTTCCTGTTCGTCCAGCAACGACTCACGCACCGCTTCACGACGGTTCATCGGGTTCATCTGATAGCTTTTGCGGTCACCCTTGAGCGCACTGCCGCCGGCTTCGCGGAACGGGCCATAAAGCGCCGAGGCGAATTTGGTCGAATAGGCCATGATCGCGGTCTGGCTGAAACCCGCTGCATCGAGCGCCCGGCGAATCGCCTGGACCTGCCCGTCCATCGCCGCCGACGGCGCGATCACATCGGCGCCGGCCCGGGCGGCGGCCACGGCTTGTTTGCCGAGGTTGATCAGGGTCTGGTCGTTATCGACTTCGTGCTGGTGCAACACGCCGCAATGGCCGTGGTCGGTGTACTCACAAAAACAGGTGTCGGACATCACGATCATTTCCGGCACGGCGTTTTTGGCGATGCGCGACATGCGCGACACCAGGCCGTTATCGTTCCAGGTGTCGCTGCCGTTGCTGTCCAGATGATGAGACACGCCGAAGGTCATCACCGACTTGATCCCGGCCCGGGCGTAACGCTCGATCTCGCCGGCCAGTTTCGACTCGGGAATGCGCATCACCCCGGGCATGCTCTTGATCGGCACGAAATCGTCGATCTCTTCCTCGACGAAAATCGGCAGCACCAGGTCATTCAAGCTGAACTCGGTTTCCTGGAACAGGCTGCGCAGGCTCGCATTGCGGCGCAGACGGCGTGGACGTGCTTCGGGGAACTGACTGGACATGGACCTTCCTGAAGAGACGAAATTCGTAGGGCGCAAAGCTTATGCCCTGCAAGGTGCGGGACACAAACCTCGATCGCTCAAGACAACGTTACCGCGGCGGCAACAATCGCCCGCATCGAATACCGCCTGCTCTCACAGGTTAGATCGTCAGCGTTCCGGTAATACACGTCACGACAGCACCACCAATCCAAATCTCATCTCCCACCTGCTCCACCCGAATCCGCCCGGCGCGGCCCATGGTCAGGCCCTGACTGACGACATAAGATGCCGGGGCCAGCCCTTCGCTGAGCAACCATTGAGCGATTCCGGCGTTCAGGCTGCCGGTGGCCGGGTCTTCCGGCATGCCGTCGCCGGAGATGAATGCACGCACTTCGAACTGCGCCTCAGCACCATCGCGCTCGGGGTGCCATGGCGCGATGACACCGACGGCGAGGCCGAGCATCTGTGCATGATCCGGCTGCAAGTCCAGAATCTGCTGGCGGTCCTCGACCATCACCGCCAGCCAACCGGCACCGTTGTCGACCCATTGCGTGCGCACAATCGCTCCCGGCGCCAATCCGAGGCCCAGCCGTACACGCTCGACCAGCCCGGCGTCCACCGGGCCGGACCTGAGCAACGGTGGCGCGAGAAACGCCAGCTCCGCCCCCTGCCGACGCACTCGCACCAACCCGGCACCGCATTCCTGAATGATCTCCTCGCCTTTGGGCACCCCACCGGCCTCGAGCCAGGCATGGCAGGTGCCCAGCGTCGGATGACCGGCGAACGGCAACTCTTGCAGGGTGGTGAAGATGCGTACCCGATAGTCGGCCCGGGGGTCTCGAGGTTCGAGCACGAAAGTGGTTTCGCTGAGGTTGGTCCAGTTCGCGAACGCCGCCATGCGTTCATCGCTGAGCTTGTCTGCGCCGAACACCACCGCCAGCGCGTTGCCCTTGAGCACGACGTGGCTGAAGACATCTACTTGCTTGAAATCGAATGAGCTCATTGCCTGCCTTGGTGATGAGGGATTCAAAGGGATTGCTTGGGGATTTCCAGCCCACGAATCACCGCCGGCCTTGCCAGGAAACGCTCCAGCACGCGAGTGACATTGGGGAAATTCTGGATGCCGACCAGATCACCGGCCTCGTAGAAGCCGATCAGGTTACGCACCCACGGAAAAGTCGCGATGTCGGCAATGGTGTAGCGCTCGCCCATGATCCAGTCGCGCCCTTGCAGACGGCCATCGAGGACCTTGAGCAAGCGCTTGCTTTCGTCGACGTAACGATCACGGGGACGCTTGTCTTCGTAGTCCTTGCCGGCGAATTTGTTGAAAAAGCCGAGCTGGCCGAACATCGGCCCGATACTGGCCGAACATCGGCCCGATAC
>NZ_JBFTMK010000593.1:0-2986 GCF_056396965.1 Pseudomonas sp. 05N434 | reverse complement strand
GCCCAACTCAAACCCCTTGGCGACGGCTTCATCAAACTGATCAAGATGCTTATTGGCCTGATCGTGTTTTGCGTGGTGGTTAGCGGCATCAGCGGTGCCGGTGACCTGAAGAAGGTCGGACGCATCGGCCTCAAATCGGTCATCTACTTCGAAATACTGACCACCATCGCCCTGGTGATCGGCCTGGTGTTCGCCTTCACAACCGGCATCGGCAGCGGCGCGAACATTCATCTGGAGCAGCTCTCCGCCGCCGACATGGGCGACATCGCCCAGCGCGGTCAGCACATGCACACCACCACGCAGTTCCTGATGGACCTGATTCCGACCTCGGTGATCGGCGCCTTCGCCGACAACAACATCCTGCAAGTCCTGCTGTTTTCGGTGCTGTTCGGCAGCGCGCTGAATCTGGTGGGTGAAGCGGCGTCGGGTATTTCCCGGCTGATCAACGAGCTGAGCCATGTGATCTTCCGCATCATGGGCATGATCGTGCGCCTGGCGCCGATCGGCGTCTTCGGCGCCATCGCCTTCACCACCAGCAAATATGGCCTGGACTCGCTGCAACACCTGGGCAGCCTGGTCGGCCTGTTTTACCTGACCTGCGCGGCATTCGTGGCGCTGATTCTCGGCCTGGTGATGCGCCTCTCGGGCCTGCGGATGTGGCCACTGCTCAAGTACCTGCGCGAAGAACTGCTGATCGTCATGGGCACCGCCTCTTCCGACGCCGTGCTGCCACAAATCATGCGCAAGCTTGAGCATCTGGGCATCGGCAGCTCCACGGTCGGCCTGGTGATTCCGACCGGGTATTCGTTCAACCTTGATGGTTTTTCGATCTACCTGACCCTGGCCATTGTGTTCATCGCCAATGCCACCGGCACGCCGCTGGCCATGACTGACCTGCTGACGATTCTGCTGGTGTCGCTGATCACCTCCAAAGGTGCCCACGGGATTCCCGGCTCGGCGCTGGTGATTCTCGCCGCCACCCTGACGGCGATCCCGGCAATTCCGGTGGTGGGCCTGGTGCTGGTGCTGGCGGTGGACTGGTTCATGGGCATCGGCCGGGCGCTGACCAATCTGATTGGTAACTGCGTCGCCACGGTGGCCATTGCCCGCTGGGAAAAGGACATCGATATCCAACGGGCAAACAAAGTGCTGTCCGGCCAGGTGGGTTATACCTTCCAGCCGAGAAAACCGGTGGTCCCGGCACATCAGCAGGAATTTTAAACAGCGTGTGCCTGCCCACGGGCAGGCACATTTATCGCGATTTGGAGCGAACAGTGATTACCTCGTCAACCGTCGTAAATTCAGTGGTAGAAAAACTACGGGCCGCGCTGGCTCGCGGTCAGTGGCGTTCCGGCGACATGCTGCCGGGCCAGCGTGAACTGGCCGAACAACTGGGCATCAGCCGCCCAAGCCTGCGCGAAGCGGTGATCGTGCTGGAAACCCTCGGGCTGGTGCGCTCGATGCCGGGCAAAGGAGTGGTGGTGCTGGAGGCCAATCTCAGCGACAGCCAAAGCCACGACAGCGCAGTCGCCGGGGCCAGCCTGGAAGACGTGCTGCAACTGCGCTACACCCTCGAACCGTTCATCGTCGGCCTGGTGGCGCAGTCCATCAGCAGCAAGGAAGTCGGGCAACTGCGCCTGACCCTGATGGACATGCGCGAAGCCCTGGAAGCCAATGACAGCGAGGCCGGTGTGAACGCCTACATCGCGTTCCACGAAGAGTTGTTCACCCTGACCTCGAACCCGATTTTCCAGAGCGTGGTGCAGCAGACCAGCAATGCCCTCAAGCAAAGCGCCGACGTGCTGCGCAATTCTCCGGAGCACTTGGCTGAGCGCCTTGAAGAAAGCGAAGCCATGGTACGAGCGATACGCAGCAAAAACAGCGCCCAGGCCAGCGCCGAAATGCGTCGGCACATCCTTCGGGAAGGTCAACGGATGGGCATCGAATTGAATATCCCGGACGACCACCTCGGCAGTTGACCCCCTCTTCGAACTGGAGACAGGCCATGAACAGCTTCGCCTCACCACAAACGCTTGTTGCCCTGCCCTTTCGTCCGCCGGTGGATGATCTTTATTCGCGAATCTTCGACGCCATTCTCGAACAGCGCATCAATGCGGCCAGTCGCTTTACCGAAGAAAGCCTGGCGCAGATGTTCGGTGCCAGGCGCAGTGACATTCGTGGAGTACTGACGCAGCTGTCCCATCAGCAGATCATCATCCTGCGGACCAATCATCGCCCCCGGGTCGCCGATCCCGATGCCGAACAGACCCGTCAGACGCTTCATGCTCGCCGTCTGACCGAAGTCACGCTAGTGAAACTTGCCTGCCAGCAACCTCGTGCGCAAAACCTGAAGCGCCTGCGAGCCTTGATCGAAAGCGAACGCCAATGCAAGGAGCGTGGTCCAGCGATCCGGTTATCGGGGGAGTTTCACTTGCAACTGGCCGAAATGGCGGGAAATGCACCACTGGCGCATTTTCTTGGCAGTCTGGTGCCGCTGACTTCATTGGCGATTGCGCAGTATGACGCTCAGACCGGTGATTATTGCGGATGGCAGGAGCACATGGGGATTGTCGATGCGGTGGAACGTGGGAATGTGGTGATGGCCGAAATGTTGATGCACCGGCATCTGGATCATCTTGAGAAGGTACTGCTGCACTCCGGATCAGTACTCAGCCAGAATCGTGTTGCCGGGTAGATTGCCATCGCGAGCAGGCTCGATCCCACACTGGAAATGCATCCCCTTGTGGGAGCGACGGTGCGACGATTCGACCTGCTTGCGACGACGGCATCGGGYCCGCTGAAAATGTCGGGGCTTACTGCGCCGCAACCCGCGCAAACCCCTCGCGAATCTTCTCCTCCGGCAACTCATCGGCAATAAACACGATCACGCTTTCGCGCGTGTCATCGTCCGCCCACTCGGTATCCCAATCGAAGCCGTACAGTTTCAGCACGCCCTGGAACACCATGCGCCGCGGCTCACCAAGAA
>NZ_JBFTMK010000592.1:0-2993 GCF_056396965.1 Pseudomonas sp. 05N434 | reverse complement strand
GCGTCAGTGAGGGCGCTATCGCCAGCAAGCCGGCTCCTACAGGCTCAGCATTACTTCGCGACCTTGCCCAAAACGCGCAGGCGGCTCACACCACCATCCGGGAACACGTTCAGGCGGATGTGGGTGATCGGGCCCAGCGCCTTGATCTGTTCGGCGAAGGTGTGTTCGGCGTGCATTTCCAGCTTCTGGCTTGGCAGCAGTTCGCGCCAGAACAGCGATTGGGTTTCGATCTGGCTGTCGGTGCCGCCCTTCACGAAGGCACCCTGGATCGAGCAGCTGTCCGGGTAGTTGCCCTTGAAGTGCAGGGTGTCGACGATGACTTTCTCGACTTCACCCGCATGGCCCAGCGCGACGATCACCCAGTCATTGCCCGGGGTACGACGACGTGCGGTTTCCCAGCCATCGCCCATGTTGATGCCACGGCCCGGGTTGAGGATGTTGCTCATGCGGCCGAAGTGTTCGTCGGAGCAGGCGAGGGCGCGACCGCCGTTCAGGGCGGCAGCCAGGTCGACTTGTTCGTTGTCGCCAACGGCCGACCAGTCGCGGAACGGAATGCCGTACACGCGCAGACGGGCCACGCCACCATCTGGATAGATGTTGAAGCGCAGGTGGCTGAACGCCTGGTCGTTATTGATTTCGTGGTAGTGGTGGCTGTTGCCCTGCAGTTCGACGGCCGACAGCACTTCAGTCCACTGGGTGTTTTCGTCCGGCTCGCCCGAGGCCAGGAAGCAGGCTTCCAGGGAGGCCGATGGCGGGTAGTTGCCGGTGAAGAATGAAGTGTCGATGTCCACGCCTTTGATCGAACCCGGTACGCCCAGGCGGATCACCGCGCTGTCGTAGCCTTCGAAGCGCTTGCGGCGCGACTCCCAGCCGTCCATCCACTTGCCGTTGTCATCGAACACGCCCTCTTTCCACACGGCCGGGGTCGGCTGGAACAGACGGTTGGCGTCTGCGAACCAGTCATCGGTGACCGAGATGATTTTGGTGCCCAGACGGGCGTCGGCCAGGTTGACGAACTTCTCGAAAGGTACGGCGTAAGCTTTCATTCTTCTTGTCTGCCTTTAAATAAGTTGGCTTGGGATGCTTGCAGTGCCCTGGGTGCTGTTTGCGTTTGAGAACACTCGGGCAAAGCTCGCTATAGGGTCAGTAATCGGAACAACGCGATCTTGTTGATCTGCGCCAGCGCGCATTTGAATTCGGTGTCGACCGAATTGTGAATGCGCGTTTCGAACGCCGCGAGGATCTGATGCCGGTTGCTGCCTTTTACCGCCATGATGAAGGGAAACTTGAACTTGGCCTTGTAGGCGTCGTTCAGCTCGGTGAAGCGCTCAAACTCTTCGGCCGTGCATTGGTGAATACCGGCGCCAGCCTGTTCATGGGTGCTGGCTTCGGTCAGTTGGCCCTGGACGGCGGCTTTGCCGGCCAGGTCCGGGTGAGCGTTGATCAGGGCCAGTTGGCTGGCGTGATCGGCGCTCAACAGGATGTCGCTCATGCGCTGGTGCAGGGTTTCGATCTGGTCGATCGAGGTGTCMTGGCCCAGGTCGAAAGCCTTTTCGGCCACCCATGGCGAGTGTTCGTAGATGTCGGCGAAGGCGGCGACAAATGCGTCGCGGCTCAGGGTCGATGGCTTCAGTGTCTGGAAGTGGCTCATTTGGCAGCCCCTTGGTACGGATGGGTTTGCTGCCAGTGGCGAGCGATGTCGACGCGGCGGCTGAACCACACCTGTTCATGACTTTTAGCGTATTCGATAAAGCGCTTGAGTGAGGCCAGGCGCGCCGGGCGGCCGATCAGCCGGCAGTGCAGGCCGATCGACAACATTTTCGGTGCCTCGGCACCTTCGGCATACAGCACGTCGAAGGCGTCTTTCAGGTATTCGAAGAAGTCGTCGCCCTTGTTGAAACCCTGGACCTGGGTGAAGCGCATGTCGTTGGTGTCCAGGGTGTACGGAATCACCAGGTGTGGCTTGCCGGTCGGGTTGTTCGGTTCCCAGTAGGGCAGGTCGTCGTCGTAGGTGTCGCAGTCGTAGAGGAAACCGCCTTCCTCCATCACCAGACGGCGGGTGTTCGGGCCGGTGCGGCCGGTGTACCAGCCCAGCGGGCGCTCGCCGGTGATTTCGGTGAGGATGCGGATCGCTTCGAGCATGTGCTCGCGTTCCTGCGCTTCGTCCATGTACTGGTAGTCGATCCAGCGATAGCCGTGGCTGCAGATCTCGTGGCCGGCCTCGACCATCGCGCGGATCACGTCCGGGTGACGCTGGGCGGCCATGGCCACGGCGAAGATGGTCAGCGGGATGTCGAATTCCTTGAACAGTTTCAGAATCCGCCAGACGCCGGCACGGCTGCCATACTCGTAAAGGGATTCCATGCTCATGTTGCGCTCGCCTTGCAGCGGCTGCGCCGAGRCCATTTCCGAGAGGAAGGCTTCGGACTCTTTATCGCCGTGAAGGATATTGCGCTCGCCACCTTCCTCGTAGTTGAGCACGAAGGACAGGGCGATGCGGGCATTGCCCGGCCAGTGTGGGTGAGGAGGGTTACTGCCKTAACCGATCAGGTCGCGTGGGTAGTCAGCGCTCACTGCAGTCTTCCTTCTTGTTCGTGTCGACTTGTTCAAAGTCAGGGTGTGTGTGGCGGCCTGGCGATGAGAGGGCAGGCTGGCGTCACAGCGATGGAGTGATTGTATACAACTTTATATTCACTTTGTAAGCCTGATTTTTTGCATTTTTCACTGACTGCTCTCATTGGAGGGTACTGCAAGAAACCTGCCTGACTGGTCAGTTAATGGATAGAAGGTCCACTGATCTTATGGTTTGGCGCAAGATTCGCCTGCAAACCCTGAATGCCGTTGGTGGCAGTAAAAATGTCGTTTTTATTGTGTACAATTTTTTTGAAAAATGTCTTAATCAGTCGCTCGCCGCAACTTTTCGTGCTCCGGAACGGTGCGGTCTCCTTTTCAACTGACTTCGGGAGGCGCGAGGTCTGACTGCTCCACGCAGG
>NZ_JBFTMK010000591.1:0-3002 GCF_056396965.1 Pseudomonas sp. 05N434 | reverse complement strand
CAGTCCAACAAAGACGCTCAAGGCGAGTGGGAAACCGTAAAACGTGTACTGGGTGACGATCTGGAACAGGCCTATACATTCCTGATGGGCAAACTGGCCTACCCGATTGTCGTGTGGCGCAGCTATCGTGAGGTCAAGCAGTCTGCGGAGGAGCTTCAACAACACAAATGGGGCCCGGCGATAACATCCTTTATCAGCGGCATCACGCAACTGGCGATGTTGCGCCAGTCAATGGAAGGCCAGGCAGAGCCCTCTGCAGCGGCCAGCGAGTCTTCCCCCTCCCCAGCCAGTGCCAGCCTTAAATGGCAAGACATCGCCACTACCGATCCCGCACGCACCGGTTTGCAGAACCACGAGCACGTTGATGTCAACCTTGGCTCGATGACCCGGGACACCGCCCTTGGGCTCTACACGCACCCGACCACACAGAAAAAATACGGTGCGGTTGAAGGAAAGGTCTATCAACTCGAAAAACGTGGCCTGCGCTGGCGCATCAGCGGTCCGGACGGAAGCGGCCCCCATGTTGCTCGAAACGCTTCAAAGCAGTGGGTGCGGGAACCGGATGAGCTGGTTCGTCAGTACAGCCTGATCAAGAGGTTGAAAACGTGGAACGCTGTCCGTGGCGGGATGAACGTCGAAGCCAACGGAATGGCTCAAATACGCCGGCTCTTCCCTGTGCGGGCGCGGCTGATCGACGAAGGCCTTGACTTCGCAACTACCTATGCGTGGAACGGTTTTCGTAACTTGCAACTGTTGAAAAATTCAGGCGACACAGAGACACCGGTTCATCAGCTCGTCAGGAGGTTTCTTGATGTGTCGGAGATATCGCCCGAGCATGTGACGATGATCCAGAAGGTCGTAGAGGACATTCTCGGTGCCTTGTTGGATCCGACCCTCAGGAACGAGCAGTCGGAACGCTTCGTCACCGGGAGAGCTCATCCCGGTGACCGGGACCATATGTTTGCCTTCACGATCCCTACCGATCAACAGAAAAAAATCTACCTGGCAGAGAAGTATTTTATGCCTTACATGGATCACTACCGTAATTACATGACCGATGCCGCGTTCCCGATCCGTGCCCACGCCCGCGCAACGACGTTGATCCACGAGCTGTCGCATGTAATTTGTGACACGGAGGATATTGCTTATATGGATGCAAGCAGACCGTTTGTCGACCTGATTGATACCACTACGCCCCGTGGCAACCATTTGAGCAAGGCGCTGACACAGCTTCAGAAGGAAGCACTTTCAATCCATACCCCCTTATCCGAACTGTTCGCCGTTTTGAATGACGATACAAATGTATGGGAAGATTTTGGTCAAACCTTCTACGAGGAAACCAACCGTACACGTGACCGGATTTTGAGTTTGACCGGAAAAAAAACCCTGGCCGAAGCACGCACGCATTTCAAAAAGGATGCGACGACAAGACTGGCTGTCCAGCTGGCCAATGCTGACTCTGTCGCTTGGCTTATCTCTCATTTGGGACGTCAACTTCACGTCGACACCCCCTGAAACGCGGTCACCAGGCACTGGCGCAATGTCAGTGCCCTGAAAATAACTTCGACTTTGATGGGGAAATGCCATGACGATTGTTCTCGCAGGCTTTCCCTCAAGGTTAGAATGCAGGAAATCAGGATGAGTCAATGACCGACCACTCTCTCTCGCAAGCCCAATACGACGCCATCACCGATGCCGCTGCGCACTGGTGCATGCGTCTGCACGCCAGCGACTGCACGGCAGAGGAACGCCTGGCGTTCGAGCAATGGCGTGATGCCCATCCGCTGCACGCCTTCGAGTACGAAGCCATGCTGGAGATCTGGGATGTTGCGGGGGATTTGCCTCGTCCTGAATCCGTCACACCGGCTGTTCGGCTCAAACCGACAACACCCTGGCGCACTTTCGGCATCGCAGCCGCGATCTGCGCCCTGGCGCTGCCACTGGCCGCGTATACCGGATGGAACCTGGGGTGGCTGCCCAATGCCTACCAGCATTTCGAGGCGACCGATAATGTTCGTCAGGTCACGCTGGGTGACGGCAGCCAGGTGGAGCTGAACCTGGGCAGTGAACTGACGTTCAGCAATTACAAGGATCAACGTCGTGTCACGCTGAAAAAAGGCGAAGCCTTCTTCAGCGTCAGCCACGACCTGCAGCACCCGTTCATTGTCAGGGCGGGCGACGGCAGGATTCGCGTCACCGGCACCCAATTCAATGTCTGGATGTATGAAGACCTGGTACGCGTGAACCTGATCGAGGGTTCCGTGCTGGTGACCAGCAACGATGCCCTGCCCGGCGACGGTCTACGCCTGGAACCTGCGATGCAGGCACGTTACAGGCACGGCGACTTCACGCCACAAATCAGCCAGACCTATGCCAACGACCAGTCGCTGGCCTGGCGCAGCGGCAAACTGGTGCTTGATAATCTGGCGCTGACCGATGCCCTGCCCTTGATCAATCGTTATCTGAACAAACCGGTGATGCTCGCGGACCACAGCGCTGGTTCGATTCGCCTCGGCGGTATCTACAACATCAAAGAGCTCAATAACCTGGTGGCTTCGCTGCCCAAGGTGCTGCCGGTCTACCTGACCCGCAACCAGGACGGCAATCCGGTCCTCAACTCAATGCCTCAACAAGCCCCAAAAAGCTGAAGGCCGCGACCCTTGCGAGGTGCGGCCTTCACCTTTTCATTTGAAAGCTATCGCTGTTACTGCGCGGCGACCTTCCCCACCTTTTCATCCTGCTCGCGGATCGTCTGAGCCTGGTACTGCGGATCAGCCGTGATCTGCTGCTCGGTGAACGGCAACACACTCAACTGTTTCTTCGAAAAGGCCTGTGTCTGGTCCCGGGAATACTTCGACGCCGGGTCACTGGACAACGAAAACGCCAGCAAACCCTGAGCCTGCGGCCCCTTGTCATCGAACGTCACCACCTGCAAATAGCTGGTGCCACTGACGACTTCACGTTTGCCGTCGGTTCTCGGCACGCTTTGAATGGCGTTATAC
>NZ_JBFTMK010000590.1:0-3012 GCF_056396965.1 Pseudomonas sp. 05N434 | reverse complement strand
AGGCTTGATGTACCCGTTTCTGGGTCAGATCTCAATCAGCGCCAACAATCCAATTGCCCTTGCGCACGACTGCTGAAGATCGTCAGCAGCTCGCTCAGTGTATGCGGCGGCGGTTCGGCAGTGCGGGTCACTGCGTACAGGGTGATCGGCAGCGCCGGGGCCAGGGGACGAATGGCGGTAGCCCCAGGCGACGCGCCAAGGGCGGTGAAGGGGTCGATCACCGCCAGCCCTGCACCGGATTCGACCATCGCCCTGGCCAGTGAATAGGTTTGCACCGCGATGCTCACCCGTGGCGGCGGCTCTACCGCCTTGAGGTAGCTGTCGAGGCGGGCCGAAAGAGGGTCGGTGCTGGACAACCCGATCAAGGGCGCATCGGCCAGGGCCATCAACGGCAGCGGCTTGCCTTCATCTTCCTGCGGCCAATAACCTGCCGGTGCCAGCGCCACCAACACCCCGCTGGCCAGCGCCTGGGCCTTGAGCGCGGGGTGATCAGGCTGTTGCAGAGTCAGGGCGACATCAATTTCACGCATCAGCAGGTTCTGCATCAGTTCGCGACTGTGGGCGCTGGACAGCTCGCAAGCGATGTCCGGATAACGCTGGGTCCACTCATGAATGGTCGGCGGCAGCAGCGACAGGGCCAGTGCCGGGGTCGCACCGATCCGCAGGCTATGGCCCGGCTCACGGCGCAGGCTTTGCGCCAGGCGTCGCACCCCTTGCAGGCTCTCCGTGACCTTGTCGACCTCGCGCTCCAGCTCCAGCGCTTCGGGCGTGGCCTGCAGTTTACCGCGCACCCGCAGAAACAACGGGAAGCCCAATTGCTGCTCGGCGTGTTGCAGCACCTTGGTCACGGCAGGCTGGGAAACGTGCAGCAGCTGCGCGGCACCGCTGACCGAGCCGGTCTGGCGGATGGCCTGGAAAATCTCGATATGGCGAAGGCGCATGGCAAGTCCATAACCTTTGTTTATGGGTTAGCCATCTTTATTCATTGTTCGACGCCTGTCACCTGGCTCTAACCTCGGGTTCGTCTCAACAACGATTAAGGACTGACATGGCTCAGCATGTATGCATCATCGGCGGTGGCGTCATTGGCCTGGCAACGGCTTACGCACTGGTGCGCGATGGCGTTGACGTGACGCTGGTCGAGGCTCGCGAGTCGCTGGGCAGTGAAACCAGCTTCGCCAACGGCGGCCAGTTGTCCTATCGCTACGTAGCGCCCCTGGCCGACGCCGGTGTGCCATTGCAGGCCATTGGCTGGATGCTGCGCGGTGACTCCCCGCTGAAACTGCGCCCGCGCTTCGATCCTGCGCAGTGGCGGTGGATGGCATCTTTCCTTGGTGCTTGCCGCTCCTCGGTCAACCGCGCCAACGCGGCCCATCTATTGCGCCTCGCGCTGTTGAGCCAGTCCACTTTGCAAACCTGGCGTGAAGAGGATGCCTTGGGCGGATTCCACTGGCGGCGCAACGGCAAGCTGGTGACCTTTCGCCAGGCCAGCAGCTTCGAACATGCCCGCAACAGCCTTGCCGCCCCCCGGCAACAACAGGTGCTGTCGCACGCCGACTGCGCCCGTCTGGACCCGGCGCTGGCGGAGGCGCCCTTTGTCGGCGCCATTTATACCCCGGATGAAGAAGTCGGTGATTGCCACGGCTTTTGCCAGCAACTGGCGGCGCGCTTGCAGGCGTCGGGACGTTGCGAGTTCCGCCTTGGCCAGGCCGTAACCGGAATTCGCCATGCCCATGGCGCGGTGAGTGCGATTGAACTGGGCGACGAAGTGCTGCCGGTGGAGCAGTTGGTCATTGCGGCCGGCCATCGCAGTCCGTTGTTGGCACTGCCCGGAGTCAACCTGCCGCTGTATCCCCTCAAGGGTTATAGCCTGACGGTACCGATCGGCGTCCAGCATCGGGCACCGGACCTGAGCATCACCGACTACGACCGCAAGATCGTCTACGCCCGGATCGGTGAGCAGTTGCGGGTGGCGGCGATGGTCGACATTGTCGGTTTCGATCCGTCGCTGGACCCCAAGCGCCTGGCCCTGATCAAACGCCAGGCGCGCGATACTTTCGCCAATGCCGGCGACTACGACCAGGCCATTGAATGGGCCGGCATGCGTCCGGCGACCCCCAGCGGCGTGCCGCTGCTGGGCGTAACGGCGTATCGCAACTTGTGGCTGAACCTCGGCCATGGCGCGCTGGGCTTCACCCTGGCCYGCGCCAGTGCTCGATTGCTCAGTGAACTGATCGGCCAGCGCCGCCCCTCCATCGACCTGCAGGGTTTTACGCCCCGTGCGGCTTGAACGCTTACTCCTTAAAAGGACCACCCGATGACCATTAACCGTATCCAGCCCAATCCACGCTGGTCCGGTGCCGTGACCTTTGGCGACCTGGTGTTTCTCTCCGGCCAGGTGCCGGGCGACGCCACCGATGCCGGCGGCCAAACTAGCCAAGTACTGGAAAAAATCGACGCATTGTTGGCCGAGGCGGGCAGCGACAAGAATCATCTGCTCAGCGCGACCATTTACCTGAAGGACATCGGCGAAGATTTCGCAGCAATGAATGACGTCTGGTCTGCCTGGTTGTCGCCCGGCCAGGCACCAAGTCGCACCACCTTGCAGGCCGAACTGGCGCGTCCGCAGGTGCGGGTGGAAATAACCGTTATCGCGGCACGGCGCTAAACCAACCCTCACCCACAACGGAGAATAACAATGCAAAAAATCACGTTGATCGGCTGCACCCTGGGCCTGTTGCTAGGTACTCAGGCTCATGCTGACGAAGCATCGCTGGGTCCTACCTTGAGCAAAATTGCCAGCGCCAATAGCATCACCCTGGGCTATCGCGATGCTTCAGTGCCGTTCTCCTACGTGGGCGATCACTCGGGACAACCCATGGGCTACTCGGTAGACCTGGCGAGCAAGATCGTCGAGCGGGTGCAGCAGAAGCTGGCGTTGCCAAACCTCAAGGTGAAGTACAACCTGGTGACATCGCAAACCCGCATTCCGCTGGTGCAGAACGGTACCGT
>NZ_JBFTMK010000589.1:0-3032 GCF_056396965.1 Pseudomonas sp. 05N434 | reverse complement strand
CAGCACGAACGTCTCACCGCAGCACCCGGCAGTAAGCCGAGCACAGGATGGGGATCCTGCCTCGGTGAAAATCGCGCTTTGACCTCGATGGAAAAGCGCCAGACAACAACAAAAACGAGGTTTTCAATGACAACTGCGTTACAACAACCGTCGCTCTCGAGCCAATGCATGGCCGAGTTTCTGGGTACTGCACTGCTGATCTTTTTCGGTACCGGCTGCGTTGCCGCGCTCAAGGTGGCGGGTGCCAGCTTCGGGTTGTGGGAAATCAGCATCATCTGGGGGGTTGGCGTCAGCATGGCGATCTACCTCACCGCCGGTGTTTCCGGTGCGCACCTCAACCCTGCCGTGAGTATCGCGCTGAGCATTTTCGCTGACTTCGAAAAGCGCAAACTGCCTTTCTATATCTTCTCCCAGGTCGCCGGTGCCTTCTGCGGGGCATTGTTGGTTTACACGCTGTACAGCAACCTGTTCTTCGATTTCGAACAAACTCACCAAATGGTTCGTGGCACCGAAGCCAGCCTTGAATTGGCCTCGGTGTTCTCCACTTTCCCGAACCCTGCCCTGTCCACGGGCCAGGCCTTTCTGGTTGAAGTGATCATCACCGCCATTCTGATGGGCGTGATCATGTCGCTCACCGACGACAACAATGGCCTGCCCAAAGGACCGCTGGCGCCGTTGTTGATCGGCCTGCTGATTGCCGTGATCGGCAGCTCGATGGGGCCGCTGACCGGTTTCGCGATGAACCCGGCCCGCGACTTCGGTCCTAAACTGATGACTTTCTTTGCAGGCTGGGGTGAAATTTCCTTCACTGGCGGACGCGATATCCCGTACTTCCTGATTCCGGTTTTTGCACCGATTGTCGGTGCCTGTCTCGGTGCTGCAGCTTATCGCGGGCTGATTGCCCGTCATCTGCCCAGCGCCATACCTGCTACAAAGGACGCAGCACTGGCCATTGACGGCAAACCAAGAACGTCTTGAAACCGTTGGCGCGTGATCCTGCCCATTTTGATCCCGCGCCTGACTTCACTTCCTTATTTCGTCCAAGGCAATCGACATGACCGACATTCAGAATAAGAACTACATCATTGCCCTCGATCAGGGTACGACCAGCTCCCGCGCGATCATTTTCGATCGCGACGCGAACGTGGTTTGCACCGCCCAGCGTGAATTCGCACAGCATTACCCGCAAGCCGGTTGGGTCGAACACGACCCGATGGAAATCTTCGCCACCCAGAGCGCCGTGATGGTCGAGGCCCTGGCTCAAGCCGGCCTGCATCACGACCAGGTCGCGGCCATCGGCATCACCAACCAGCGCGAAACCACCGTGGTCTGGGACAAGACCACTGGCCGCCCGATCTACAACGCGATCGTCTGGCAGTGCCGCCGCAGCACCGAAATCTGCCAGCAGCTTAAGCGCGACGGCCACGAGCAATACATCAGCGACACCACGGGCCTGGTCACCGACCCGTACTTCTCCGGCACCAAGCTCAAGTGGATCCTCGACAATGTCGAAGGCAGCCGTGAGCGGGCGCGCAAGGGTGAACTGCTGTTCGGCACCGTAGACAGCTGGCTGATCTGGAAATTTACCGGCGGCAAGGTGCACGTCACCGACTACACCAACGCCTCGCGCACCATGCTCTTCAACATCCACACGCTGGAGTGGGACGCGAAGATGCTGGACGTCCTCGACATCCCGCGCGAGATGCTGCCGGAAGTTAAGTCCTCGTCCGAAATCTACGGCCACACCAAAAGCGGCATCGCCATTGGCGGTATCGCCGGCGACCAGCAGGCCGCCCTGTTCGGCCAAATGTGCGTCGAGCCAGGCCAGGCGAAAAACACCTACGGCACCGGTTGCTTCCTGCTGATGAACACCGGCGACAAAGCGGTGAAGTCCAAGCACGGCATGCTGACCACCATCGCTTGCGGCCCGCGTGGCGAAGTGGCCTATGCGCTGGAAGGCGCGGTGTTCAACGGTGGCTCCACCGTGCAGTGGCTGCGTGACGAGTTGAAAATCATCAACGACGCCCACGACACCGAATACTTCGCCAACAAGGTCAAGGACAGCAACGGCGTGTACCTGGTGCCGGCCTTCACCGGCCTGGGCGCTCCGTACTGGGACCCGTATGCCCGTGGCGCGTTGTTCGGCCTGACCCGTGGCGTACGCGTGGATCACATCATTCGTGCCGCGCTTGAGTCGATTGCCTACCAGACCCGCGACGTTCTGGACGCCATGCAGCAGGATTCCGGCGAACGCCTGAAAGCCCTGCGCGTGGACGGCGGTGCAGTGGCGAACAATTTCCTGATGCAATTCCAGGCCGACATCCTCGGCACTCAAGTCGAGCGCCCGAAAATGCGCGAAACCACCGCGTTGGGCGCCGCTTACCTGGCGGGTTTGGCCTGCGGTTTCTGGGGCAGCCTGGACGAGTTGCGCGGCAAGGCGGTGATCGAGCGCGAGTTCGAACCGGCGCTGGACGAAACCGCGAAGGAAAAACTCTACGCTGGCTGGAAAAAAGCCGTCAGCCGCACTCGCGATTGGGAACCGCACGAAGGCGCTGAATAAGCCACGGACCGGACTCGTATCCGGTTGTAACTGGTAGGGAGCGGATTCCTGCGGCATCATGGGCAAATTTTGCACGGCAGCCCAAAGGAAGCCCCATGAATCTGCCTCCCCGTCAGCAGCAAATCCTTGAACTGGTCCGCGAACGCGGCTATGTCAGCATCGAGGAAATGGCCCAGCTGTTCGTCGTTACACCGCAAACCATCCGCCGCGATATCAATCAATTGGCGGAAGTGAATCTGTTGCGTCGCTATCACGGCGGCGCAGCCTACGACTCCAGCGTCGAAAACACCGCCTACGCCATGCGCGCCGATCAGATGCGCGATGAAAAGCAGCGTATCGGCGAAGCCATTGCGGCGCAGATTCCCGATCACGCCTCGCTGTTCATCAATATCGGCACCACCACCGAATCCATTGCTCGGGCGCTGCTCAACCACAGCCACCTGAAGATCATCACCAACAACCTGCATGTGGC
>NZ_JBFTMK010000588.1:0-3033 GCF_056396965.1 Pseudomonas sp. 05N434 | reverse complement strand
GAAAAACTCTTGATAATCATAGGCTCTTCCGTGATATCAAATATATGAACCAGTTTTTTATACAGATTAGCTGACTTTACAGCGTCCCCAACCGGTAGCCAAGGGTATGCCTGAGCTGATACACGCAAATTTGCGTTTATTTGCCCTTCCTGCTTGATAAGTAACACTCAAAGTGCAACAGTATTAGTGAGACACCTTAACTGATACGGGACGCACATCATGTTCATCCGCGCATACCTCAGAGCATCGACCGAAGAGCAGGACGCGGGCCGCGCCCGGGCATCGCTCGAGCAGTTCGCCACCGACCATAACAAGGTCATCGCTAGTGTGTACCTGGAGAACGCCAGCGGCGCCACGGCAGACCGGCCTGAGCTGCTGCGCCTGCTCGAAGACGCGCGCAAGGGTGACGTGCTGCTTGTCGAATCGATAGATCGCCTCTCACGGCTTCCTGTAGAAGACTGGCAGAAGCTCAAGGCTGCGATCGACTCCAAGGGGTTGCGCATCGTCGCGATCGATCTGCCAACCAGTCACCAGGGAATGCAGGACACCAAAGGCGACGAGTTCACCGGGCGGATGCTGGGAGCGATCAACTCGATGCTGGTGGAAATGATGGCCGCCATTGCGCGCAAGGATTACGAGCAGCGCCGAGAGCGCCAGGCCCAAGGTATCGAGAAGGCTAAAGCTGCCGGCAAGTACCAGGGTCGGCCGGTCGATGAGGATCTGCACAAGCGCGTTACGGAACTGCTCGGCGCCGGCCTTGGCATCCGCGCAACAGCTCGGCACGCCAACTGTTCGACCACTACCGTTCTAAGGATCAGGGATCAAATCGCTTTAGCCTAAAAAGTAAAAATGGAAGATCACAACTGAGTGCTTTTGGGGTTGCCTTGGCGTGCGATGGAAAATACACATATTCTCAGAGCTCTACTCGGCAAGTGCTGTCGAGCCATCTTCCCCAACCTTGCGGAAAAAAGAATGGAAGCAAACTGGGTTTTCRGAATCGGTACGATCGTTGCCACACTGCTTGGGCCGATCCTAGCGGTTCAAGCACAGAAGTATCTTGAGCGCGTGAATGAGTCCAGAAACCAAAAAACCTGGATATTTAGCACGTTGATGGCAACTCGAGCGGCAAGGCTCTCACCCGATCATGTTCGTGCATTGAACATGATTGATCTCGCGTTCAACGGAGGCCGCTCGAACCGCCGAAAGGCCTCAGAAACAGACGTTTTGGATACCTGGCGTGACTACCTGGAGCACCTTACCTCGACGATAAACGAGAGCAATGCGGAAAGGTGGGTCGAGAAGCAGCAAGAGCTTTTGATTTTAATGTTGAGTGCAATGGCCACGGATCTAAATCTTCGGTATGACCGGGTCCTTCTACGAAACGGAGCCTACATTCCAAAGGGCCATACAGATCTTGAGCTCGACCAGCAAAAGCTAAGGCACTACGCAATTGAAGTCCTTTCCGGGCATCAACCGATTAGCATGAACGTGACCGGTTTCCCCTTCAGCGAGGAAATGACAAATTCGCAGCTGAAGCTACAGGAAGGCCTCTCTGAGGTTCTGGCTGGGCAAGGTCACCTGAAAATTCGAATAGAGCCCGGAAGCACAACTGAGATTGACGAGAAGGCTCCCGCCTAACCCGCTGTCAGCTCGGCGGTCGGAAAAGGTTGATCAATTGTAGGTACTAAAAAGCCCCATCAGATTGATTCTGAGTGGGGCTTTTTTTTGCCTTCTGCTGCCACCCTGCTGTCACGAAAAAATGAAACTGTCAGGAGAATGGCTTGAAAGGCGCGAATTATATGGTGTCCCAGGGCAGGTTCGAACTGCCAACCTTCCCCTTAGGAGGGGGATGCTCTATCCAATTGAGCTACTGAGACACAAGTCGCGCGCAAGGAATGCGCGGCGATGGACGGCGTGCATGTTAACGGGCAGGCCCGCTTTTGTCATGTCGTCCGTAGGGCTTTTTAAGTGTAGGCAGACGCCCCACGGTAGCGTGGCTTTGTTTACCGTGCAAATTGCATCACCGCAAAATGCCATCATTGCAAAATGCAATGCCGGCATTTTGTTAAAATAGCGTAATTCTTTGTTTTTAAAGGATTTAATAGCCGTTAAACTTTTGGCATGCGGGCTGCTTCGACTGTTCTCAAAGAACGAAGGAGATCAGCCCCATGAACAGCGCTCTTTTAGTCGCGAATGCAGTCGCCCTGGCGGTTCTGTTGGGTTTTCAGTTCTTCCCCGCAAACGACGCTGCGATGGTTGCCCAACGCACGCCCCATGACCTGCAGCTGCAAAAAGCGCCTCAATGGGCACTCACGAGCGATCAACGCAGTTTTGTCAGCCAAGAGCTGAGCCAGGAAAGTCTTCAACCGCGCACGCAGTCTTTTGAACGCTTGGTATTTTGAACCACCTCATCAGGAAGCACAGCATGTCCAAATCAGCCGCAGGGTTTCTCATCCTCGCTCTACTGAGTGGCATCCTTCATCTGTCATTAGTCCAGGACACGATCGTCACCCTGCCCCTGATTGCCTGCGGCGTGTTCAGTGCGCTGTTCGTGCTGGCGCTGATCGCCGGGCGCAAGATCAAGTTCGATCCGGTTCTGCGCTGACGCTCAGCAACTCCAGAAGACTGGCAACGGTGCCCGCAAGGTCGCCGGAGTTATCGAGTCGACGGATTTGCGTATCACCGATTGTGTCGTCAGCCGTGAACAGCGCATTGCGGCACAGTCTCGCTTCAATTTCTGCCGGGCTTTCACGCCCCCGCCGTAGCAGGCGCTCTCGCAGAACGTCATCCTTGACCGTCAACAGCACCGGCAACAGCGTGGGATAGCGCTGTTGCGCTTCTGTCAGGTGGCCGCGCGAAGCATTGATCAGCACATCGCGTCCTTCCTTGAGCCACTGGTCTATACGCACAGGAATACCGTAATCCAGCCCATTGGCCTGCCACGAAAGCGCGAAATCCCCATTGTTTCTGCGTCGCTCGAACTCTTCGCGGGACACCTCAATGGCGTCTTCGCCGACGGACTCAGCCGAGCGC
>NZ_JBFTMK010000587.1:0-3039 GCF_056396965.1 Pseudomonas sp. 05N434 | reverse complement strand
GAACACCGCCACCGTCTCGATCATGAAGGTGCGACCCCAGAACAGGTAAAGAGGGCTGGAGAACAGCAGACCGGCGAAAATATAGAAGCTGCGCGGGGCTAGCTTCAACGACTGGCAGATTGAGCGAGCCGGCAGCAGGCACAGCACCAAGAACACGAAAGAAACGATCCTGCCGACCTTGCCCAGATCGATGCCCGTGAACTTGCTGATCAGCGCCACCAGCGCCTGATAGAGCGGGAATTCAAACGGGATTGACCAGGGGGCGCCGGAGACGGGTGTTTCGTAGGCAAACTTGAAACCCTCCTTGATGAACCAGAAGGAGGTCAGCGCTGTTTGGGTCTGGCGAAAGCCGAACAATTCGAGCAATGGCTGCCCCGAAAAGCGAAACGCCAAATAGGTCGCGTAAAGCACCGTCAATACGGCAATGCATTTGATACTGCGCTCGATCAGCAGCTCATTATCTGCCAACTTGAATAGCTTCAAGGATCCACCCCAGCCCGTCTAAAAGTTTGAATATCAGAATTTTTTTTTTTTTGAATATGAATTGCGGCAACTTCCGGATGACCATCATGATCAATGACCAGAAGCGCGGTACATTGTTATTGCGCAACAATTTGCGCCTGTAGCATAACTACAACATTCGCACTGCCCACCCGTCTGGAAGTGAGTGATTTCACATATTAATTTTTTTGAAGAGTGCGCCAGGAATTAACTTAATTATCATCATGATTAATACCCAGAATCCCGGGGCGTAGAGGACGTCAACTTTTCGGTCGGTACCTTTTACAATGCGTTGGGCCACCTGCTCAGGCTTGGCCAGCAGTGCAGCAGGTAATGATAGACCTTGAGTCATCGGTGTATCGACAAACCCGGGCCTGATGTCGATGACATGTACACCGACTTTGTACAGCCGTGCTCGTAGACCTTCGCAAAAGGTGGAAACCGCAGCCTTGGCGGTACCGTATAAGTAGTTGGACGGACGACCGCGGTCGCCAGCTACCGAGGAAATCACAGCCAAGGTGCCACAACGCTGGGTTTCAAATTGGTTGGCCAGCAGCGTTAGCAGGGCGATCACCGACGTACCATTGTTGGCAAATTCCTGGAGCGCTACGCCGACGTCCTGCTCGCAGACTTTTTGATTGGGCAATGTGCCGTGCGCAATGAGCRCAATATCGATTTGCTGTAAGGTCGCTAGGCAACTGTCGAGCATTGCGCCGTGTGCTACAAAGTCGGTGGCATCCATGCAGTGAAGTGTTACTGATTTGGCGCCTCGACCTTTCAGGTCGGCTGCGGTTTGTTCTAGTTTTTCGAGGTTACGGGCCACGAGAAAAAATTCGCTGCCTTGTTCGGCCCATAGACGTGCACAGGCAGCGGCAATGGCCGATGTTGCACCAATAATTAGAATTCGTTTCATGCAGTAACTCGTTTCCAGAAGTGGGAATTCAGAGAGGGATCACGCAGTGCTTCCAGTCGTTCCCATGCGGGGTATGCTTTGCGGRAATCGCCGCCGGTCATGTGGGCATCCTTGGCCGGATACAGGCGACCACCACTCTCGCGAACGATGGCATCCAGCCTTGCAAACAGCCGCACCAAGTCAGCCTTCTGCGGAAAGTCCAAGGCTAGAGAGGTGCCGGGGAGAGGGAAGGACAGCAGGCCTGGCGAGGCGATGTTGCCACAGCGTTTGAGCACGGCGAGAAACGAGCCTTGGCCAGAGTCTGCAATGGCTTCCAGCAACTCGTGCATGACTACCTCGGCCACTGCGTCGGGTATCACGCACTGGTATTGCTGGAAACCTCGGCGCCCGTAGATACGGTTCCAGTGCAGTATCCGATCCAGCGGATAAAAGAAGGGCTCGTAGTCACCGCGTTTGCATGTGCTCTGGGCAGGATGCACCCTCCAATACATATCATTGAAGGCTCGCAATGACAGGTTGTTGATTAGAGACACTGGCGGTGTCAGCGGCATGCTCAACTTCGCTCGCTCGTCCACTTCCAGTGAACCATAACGTGCGTGGTCACCTACGATGAATACGCCCCGCCCGGTCTGAGTGCCTTTTGCCAGGCAGTCGATCCAGGCGACACTGTATTCATGCTGGTGATCGAGTTCGGCGGACAGGCTGAAGAATTCGCCCAGATTGCCGAAACGCACTACGGTGCTGTCGATCTGGCTGGTGCGAATGGGGATAAGCTGAATTTCTGCCCACACGATAATCCCAGTCAGACCTAAACCTCCAATAGTAGAGGTGTAAAATTCGGGATGCTCGGTAGGAGAGCAGGTCAGCACTCCTTCATTATGGCGCAATAAACCCAAACGCCGCACATGGTTGCCAAAGGTGCCGCGCAGGTGATGGTTCTTGCCATGGACATCGTTAGCGATGGCCCCGCCGAGGGTGGCAAACTGGGTGCCAGGTGTGACTGACAGGAACCAGCCCTGCGGGATGGAAATTGCCAGGATCTCGGCGAGGGTTACACCGGCCTCTGCTTGTACGGTTCCCTGCTGCCAATCAACCTGGATGAAGCGATTAAGAGCTCGCATGTGCAACACTTGATCGCTCGCGGCTAGGCAGCTGTCTCCATAACTACGTCCGTTGCCATACGGCAGGGTGCTCCCGTGCGTGGCGGCCACCGCATCGCGCAGAGACTCGACTTCGCTACGCCAGCTACAAGCGTGTGCAGTCTGCGGGGCATAGGGATAGCATCCCCAAGAGTGCAGCGGACGACTCATGCTGCTACCCAGAACACCAGCCCAAACAAAGCGCCAACGACCAGACTGCTGCGGTCGCGGATGGCGAACACTACAGGGTCATCATGCATTTGCCCGCGATGAGTGAGCATCCACACTCGAGTGATCCAGAACAAGAGCAGCGGGCAGGCTAGCCAGATCACCTGTGGGTGGGCATAAAGCCCGGTTGTAGCCTGATCATGGATGTATAGAGCCAAGACCATTACGGCTAGATAACCGGAAGACGCGCCCAGCGAGGAAATCATTTCCAGGTCGGCGGGATAGTAGCCTCGCCCACGGGTTTTCCCGGTATCGCCC
>NZ_JBFTMK010000586.1:0-3041 GCF_056396965.1 Pseudomonas sp. 05N434 | reverse complement strand
CAGGTTTACCACAAGCGTCATGAGTGGTTGTCGGGGCTCGGTCGTTTGCTGGCGGCCTGGCTGATTCTACTGGCCGTTCTGATCAGCATCGCCTTTGTCACCCAGACCAGCGCGATTTTTTCGCGTCAAGTAATCATCGTCTGGACCGTGTTGGGTTACCTGATCCAGGCTGCAAGCTTCCTGCCCTTGCATTACCTGGCTCGATTGCACTCGCGCAAGCTCTGTAACGAACGCCGCGCGGTAATCATCGGTACTTGCCCGACCGCATGCCGGCTTGCAAGGAAACTGTCCAGACCGAACCGCGTACCCGTACTGGGGTTTATCGCGACCGCCGAACATACCGGCCCGGCACCGAGCATTTTGCCGCTGCTGGGCCGCATCGACGAAATTCGCGAGATCATCACCCACCTGCACGTACGCCGGGTCTACATCGTCCTGCCGTTGGCGCAGGCAGCCATCATTGAAGCCCTGTACATCGACCTTCTGGACATGAATGTCGACGTGGTCTGGATTCCTGATTTCGGCAGCATGGTGCTGCTCAATCAATCGATCTCGGAAATAGAGCGAATGCCGGCCATCTACCTCAATGAAAGCCTCATCAGTTCGCACCCCGGCAGCCTGCTCTGCAAAGAGCTGTTCGAACGTACCCTGGCCGCCGTGGCCATTATTGTGCTTAGCCCCTTGCTACTGATCGTGGCGGCAGCGGTCAAGCTCTCTTCGCCCGGCCCGGTGTTGTTCAAACAAGATCGTTACGGCTGTAACGCCGAGGTGATCAAGGTCTGGAAGTTCCGCTCGATGCATGTGCATGACGACAGCGAAGTGCGCCAAGCCTCTCGCGAAGATGAACGCATCACCCCGCTCGGGCGCTTTTTGCGCCGTAGTTCGATCGATGAGCTACCGCAGCTCTTCAACGTGCTGTTCGGTGAAATGGCCCTTGTCGGCCCGCGACCGCACGCGGTCACTCACAATATTTACTACACCGGCAAAGTACGCGCCTACATGGCCCGTCATCGCCTCAAGCCAGGCATCACCGGGCTGGCCCAGATCACCGGGCATCGCGGTGAAACCCAGACGCTGGAAAAAATGCAGCAACGCGTCGCCCAGGACCTCAACTACATCAACCAATGGTCGCTGTGGCTGGACATCAAGATTCTCGTCAAGACCCCTTTCACGTTGTTCTCAAAGAACATTTATTAAGGAGTCAGCCATGATAGATCTGGAACTGATCGGGCATTTCGCACCGAACCTGCTGGACGCCAACAAAGCATTTTCCTTCATTAACTTTGCGTCCATCGGCAGTCTGTTCGATCGGAGTCCGACGTCCATCGCCTATTTTTGCGATGGAATGTTGATGTCTACCTTCATGTCGCGCATCACCGGCCGGACGATCGGTCGGGTCAGCTTCGACTTCACGTCCATCGCCGACGCTGTCTTCAGTTGTGCCGAGAAACAAGGCAAGCGAATCTATTTTGTCGGTGCCAGGCAAACCGAACTGGACCTGTTCATCAACAAGATCAAGGGGCGCTACCCGGCGTTGCTTATCGCCGGTCATCACAACGGCTATTTCGATGCACCGCAGGCCGCGTGCATTCAGGCGGACATCTGCCGCAGTGAAGCCAACATCCTGATCGTCGGTCTGGGCGCCGGGCTTCAAGAGCAGTTCGAACAGGATGCCCTGCGTGCCGGCTTCAACGGTGTGGCATTCACCTGTGGCGGCTTCATACGCCAAGAGGCGACGGCCACACACCATTACTACCCTGAGCTGATCAACCGTCTGCATCTGCGCGCGTTCTATCGGATGTACCGCGAACCCCACACCATCAAGCGCTACCTGGTCGATTACCCGACCAATTTTGTTCATCTGCTGGCGATGATCGTCCGGCGCCAAGTGACGATCCATATCACTTATCCCTGAGCGCCAACCATGCATATCCTGTTCATCCTCAAGGACTTCAAGCCCGATGGCGGCCTGGAGCGTGTCCAGCAGCGCCTGGCCCGGCAGTTTCTCAAGGATGGCCAGCGGGTCAGTTACTTCGTCATGAACGGCGATACCGCGGACGACGAAGAAGCGGCCACCTTCAATGGTGGCGGCAATGGATTCTTCGGTCTGCTCAAGTCGATCGGAGTGCTGCGTCGCCTTATCCGCCGCGAGCGTGTGACCCACCTTATCGCCGCCAAGGAACAGGCCAACCTCTGCACCTGGTTTGCCACCCTGGGTCGCTCATGCAAGGTCATCTACGCCCGTCACGCGGCACTGGATTGCGGCGAGCAGAGAATAGGCCTCACTACCCTGCGCCTGCTCTATGGGTTGTACCTCTGCGGCAACGATCAGGTGGTGGCGGTATCCAAAGGCCTGCATCAGGCCCTCGCCGATCTGGTGCCCTGGGGTCGCCAGCGTATCCGTTATTGCCCCAATGCGGTGGTCACCGAACAACTGCTCAGCGCCGCGCAGACGCCCCTGCTCAGAGGGTTGCCGACCGAGTTCTGGTTGGCAGTGGGCCGGCTGGTGGAACCGAAGGGCTTCCATTTGCTGCTCGATGCCTATGCCATGGCCTTGAGCAGCGCCGCGCTGCCGGATCTGGTGATCATTGGCGATGGTCCGCAACTCGCCGCGCTGACATTGCAGGCAAACCACCTGGGCATCGAGGACCGTGTGCATTTCACTGGTTTCCTGAGCAATCCCTACCCATTGATCAGGCATGCACGACTGCTGATCCTGAGTTCCTTTCATGAAGGCTTGCCGACCGTCCTGATCGAGGCCCTGGCGCTGGGTACGCCCGTGCTGGCCTGCGACTGCGAGACCGGGCCCAGGGAGCTGCTTGATAACGGCCGACTCGGCCAACTGGTCAAGGTCAATGATGTACCGGCGCTGGCCGAAGGAATGCTGCGCAGCCTGGCCTCGCAAGACCAGGCTGCGCCAAACGCACAAGTGGCCGCTGATGCAGTCCGCCAGTACACCAGTCAATACGCCGCGCAGGCGTATTACCAGGTATGGAATCAATGAAAAAATTGCTGATTATTCTGCAGGACTTGGGCGGAGG
>NZ_JBFTMK010000585.1:0-3055 GCF_056396965.1 Pseudomonas sp. 05N434 | reverse complement strand
CCTGATCTCCTCGATGTCGATCACCGATGAGCGCAAGCAAGCGGTGGACTTCACCGCACCGTACTACTCCAACAAACTGCAGTTCATTGCCAAAAAAGACGTCGACTTCAAGACCGACAAGGCTTCGCTGCAAGGCAAGGTGATCGGGGCCCAACGCGCGACCCTGGCCGGCACCTGGCTGGAAGACAACATGGAAGGCGTCGAAGTCAAACTCTACGACACCCAGGAAAACGCTTACCTGGACCTGACTTCCGGTCGTCTGGACGGCATCCTGGCCGACAAGTACGTCAACTATGAATGGCTGAAAAGCGACGCCGGCCGTCCTTACGAATTCAAGGGTGACCCGGTTGAAGAAAGCGACAAGATCGGTATCGCCGTTCGCAAGAACGACCCGATCCGCGAGAAGCTGAACGCTGCGCTGAAAGAAATCGTTGCTGACGGCACCTACAAGAAGATCAACGACAAGTACTTCCCGTTCAGCATCTATTGATTCTGACCTGCCCGACCGGCGCCGTTCGCTGACGGCGCCAGTCCTTGGCATTGCCTGCCGCGATTTGAAAAGAAATCCATGATTATCGACCTCTACGGATTCGGCCCGGCGCTCGCCGCTGGCGCACTGATGACTGTGAAACTGGCACTCTCGGCCTTGTGCCTGGGGCTGGTGCTCGGTCTGCTCGGCGCCTTGGCCAAGACTTCCCCGTACAAGCCGTTGCAATGGCTTGGCGGCACTTATTCAACGCTGGTTCGCGGCATCCCCGAATTGCTCTGGGTGCTGTTGATCTACTTCGGCACAGTCAACCTGATGCGTGCGCTGGGTGAGTTCTTCGGCAACCCCGAGCTCGAACTCAACGCCTTTGCCGCCGGCGTGATTGCGCTGGGGCTGTGTTTCGGCGCCTATGCCACGGAAGTGTTTCGCGGGGCGATTCTGGCGATTCCCAAAGGTCACCGTGAAGCCGGTGTGGCCCTGGGCCTGTCGAAATTCCGCATCTTCACCAAGTTGATCATGCCGCAGATGTGGCGCATCGCCCTGCCGGGCCTGGGCAATCTGTTCATGATTCTGATGAAAGACACTGCGCTGGTATCGGTCATCGGCCTTGAAGAAATCATGCGTCACGCGCAAATCGGCGTGACCGTATCCAAGCAACCGTTCACCTTCTATATGGTGGCTGCCTTCATGTACCTGAGCCTGACCATTCTGGCCATGACCGGCATGCACTTTATGGAACGACGTGCCGCTCGCGGCTTCGCGAGGAGCACCCAATGAATTGGGAAGTCATCATCAAGTGGCTGCCAAAACTGGCTCAGGGCGCGACGCTGACCCTGGAACTGGTGGCCATCGCCGTGATTGCCGGGTTGCTGCTGGCAATTCCGCTGGGCATCGCTCGCTCATCGCGACTCTGGTATGTGCGGGCATTCCCCTACGGCTACATCTTCTTTTTCCGTGGCACGCCGTTGCTGGTTCAGCTGTTCCTGGTCTACTACGGCCTGGCGCAGTTCGATGCGGTGCGTAACAGCTCGATGTGGCCGTACCTGCGCGATCCGTTCTGGTGCGCCACCGCGACCATGACCTTGCACACCGCGGCCTACATCGCCGAGATCCTGCGTGGCGCGATCCAGGCGATTCCACCGGGCGAGATCGAAGCGGCGCGGGCGCTGGGCATGTCCCGGGCCAAGGCGTTGTTCTACATCATGCTGCCACGTGCTGCGCGTATCGGCCTGCCGGCGTACAGCAACGAAGTGATCCTGATGCTCAAGGCCAGTGCCCTGGCCAGTACCGTGACCCTGCTGGAACTGACCGGCATGGCCCGCACCATCATTGCTCGCACCTACCTGCCGGTGGAGATCTTCTTCGCCGCGGGCATGTTCTATCTGCTGATGGCTTACGTGCTGGTGCGCGGCTTCAAGCTGCTGGAGCGCTGGTTGCGCGTCGATGCCTGCCAAGGGCGTTGATGCCTGCGTGCTGACGGGCGAGACCCTGCTCGCCCGCTTCGCTGCGCTGGATGCTTTTCTGATCGAGCATCAGGCGCTGTGGAAGCCCCGACCGTTTACCCATCTGCAACTACCCTGGGAAGCGTCCTACCCGGAACTGGCGTTGTGGCTACGCGGGCGGTCGCTGGAAGATGCGGAAAACAGTCATAACCAGCCTGGCTGGCTCGATGCACCGGAGCCGTTTGCTTCATTGGCGGCGATGTCTCTTGAGCTGAGTGCGGTGGGCGAATTGCCAGCTCGTGCACTCGAAGCGGCGGGCCATCGGTTGAATGTGGATGTGCCGGGGCGCAAGTGGCAGCAGATTGAAGCGTTCGCCGGCTGCTTGCAGTTTGCCCGTGCACCGACGCATTGGCTGGACTGGTGTTCGGGCAAGGGCCATTTGGGGCGACGCCTGCTGCAAACCGGTCAACAACTGACCTGCCTGGAATACGACCCGGCGTTGGTCGCCAGCGGCGAGGCACTCAGCCAGCGCCATCAAATGCATGCGCTGCATGTCGAACAGGATGTACTCGCGCCTGGCGCAGCCTCTTTATTGAATGCCGATCACACGCCCGTAGCGCTGCACGCCTGCGGGGATCTGCATGTGCGGCTGATCCAGCTCGCCAGTGCCGCCGGGTGCAAACAACTGGCTATCGCACCGTGCTGTTACAACCGGATCAGTCTGAACACCTATCGGCCACTTTCCTGTGCGGCCGAGCGCTCCGACCTACACCTTTCCCTCGATGATCTTGCGCTGCCGATGAGCGAAACCGTCACCGCCGGCGCTCGCGTCCGACGCCAGCGCGACACCTCCATGGCCCGGCGCCTGGGGTTCGACCTGCTGCAACGGCAACTTCGCGGTGTCGACGAATACCTGCCCACCCCTTCCCTGCCCAGCGCCTGGCTGGACAAACCCTTCTCCGATTACTGCCGCGATCTGGCCGCACTCAAAGACTTATCCACAGTCGGCACGCCAGATTGGACCGAACTGGAAGCCGCCGGTTGGCAGCGACTGGCCGAAGTGCGCAACCTGGAGCTGCTGCGAGGCCTTTTCCGACGGCCTCTGGAGCTGTGGCTGGTACTCGAT
>NZ_JBFTMK010000584.1:0-3064 GCF_056396965.1 Pseudomonas sp. 05N434 | reverse complement strand
GTGCGTCACCAGCGGTTTATGCATTTTTTTAGGAGGGATATGGATTAAGAGTGACGGTGCATTAGGAGGCGGGATATTTTTATTAATATCCTTATCTTTAACCATATTAGTTGGAGGATTGATCTTAGCTGGACGCTCAGTTCTATCCATTGATGATCAGTGCTTATCCAGACAAATTTTTGGTAAAACCTGGCAAAAAATAAAATGGGAAAATGTCAGCTTAATTACTGCCTTCCCTGTATCTAGCATGCGCGGACTTAATGCCAGAGGATTTAATATATATCCTACAACAAAACCAACATTCCGGATTACTCCATCAGGGAAGATCACATTCACCGACCAGCTTGAAAACATTTCAGAGCTCATCGCTCTTATAAACGACTACGCCAGCCAGAAAAAAATACCAATTAAAATCAGAAAAACATTGTTCGACGAGCTAAAACCCTCAGACAAATTATGAATAATTTCAATATAACAAGCCGACACTCCTGAGGCTTCTGCTGGAGTGCAAATCGCCCAACAGCCAGCAGTACACTGGGCGGAAAAATGATGGCACGGGTGTCTATTATTATCGGGCACTCTCCGGGATTTGGGCGATTTATCTCGGGAGATTCGATTGGCCTTGCGGGTGGGATTAATACGTACGTCTATGTCAGCGGCAATCCGTTACGTTACAAAGATCCGCAAGGTAAATGGCTAGTCGGTGCAGTAACCGGTGCAGTTATTGGCGGGATCAGTGGCTATGCTAGCGCGTTTGAAATCGGTGGCGATGAGACTGATGCTACTTGGGCTGCTTTATCGGGGGCGCTAGCTGGCGCTGCAGTCGGCGCGATTGCGCCTGAAAGCCCATGGGCTCCTGCTGCAACCAGTGCTGCAGGCGGAGCTGTAGGTGATTGGGCTGGTCAAAAGTTATCGAATCACGCTAAAAGCAAAGAGAATGCTTGTATCCCTCAAGGTAAGGTAAATTGGGGGAGAGGTAGTAGGCGCGGGTATCGGCAGCGCGATTGCCGGCTTGGCGCAGGGCAAAGGAATCGCCGCTGCCATCCTCAGTGGAGAACTAGGCTTTATGGGCGGCGCTGCAGGAGCCGGCATCTGTAATCAGCTTGGAAAATAATTCCACCATGAATACTTGGCACGATAAGACGTTTGGCAGGACCGGCATATGGATTTGGCTTCCTGGAATAAGCCCTATTGTTCTTTTGGGAGTTTTTATTTTTCTTGCTTCTCCATACTATTACCTACAGGACTTTATAGGAGGTGGGATATTATTAGGCCTGCCTGCTGCTTGGGGTATATTCTACATTTCCCAGGTCCGAACAGTACTGCAAGAAATTTCGCTGGATGATGATCGTATTTTAGGGAGGTTGTATTTCGGTAGACACATAGAGATCAAGGCGCCTGACATTAAGTCAATATCTTATTATCCGATGACGTGGAAAATCCGACAAGTCAACCTATTTGACCGAAATAAGCCCGGCATCAATATTGAGCTTCACAATGGCAGAATACTGCGAATAAATGCAAAAACCGAAGGGTTCGCCAGTTTGGTAGAAACATTAAAGGCGTTTGCTAAAGCATCCGACCAAATTTTTTGCAGCCTATAAAATAACTGTGATTTCTCCTCAGCACCACTCATATGGTGTCGTTCATAAATGTCGCAACTCCAAATCCAATAACGGGTACAGTTTTTGGCTGGTCGGGAACTGCTAGCTTAGATCGACATGGGAGCTGGTACGAGAGTGTATTAGGTGCAGGACTTGGAAAGTCTGCTAATATTATAATTGGAAGTATTACTACATATGGAATTCGTACATAATCTCATAACACCTGCCCCAGCAACATCCATGACTGCTATCATCAACAACGTCAATACYCCTCAGTTTGGTACGCAACAGTAGTGTGGTCGACAGGGTGATAATCATGATGCTCATCAGATTTTTATGCACTCGCTCCCTGATCTTCTTAGTCTTGTTGTTCGGACTTGGATTGGGATGTGTGTCACTCTCTCAGGCTTCGGCATACGGAAACTGCCCTCCCGAAATGAATAGCCAAGCAGGGTCTTTTTTAGTTGATGCACGTGGAGATTGGCCCTCCCTTTTCAAGCATCAGAGAGTCTTCGCTTCTTGTGATGATGGTGAGCTTGGCGAGGGCTATTCTGAAGCAGTGGCGAACCTCTTCGCCCAAGGATGGRATCAGTTCGATACATTTGTTGCACTTGCAGAAACACACCCTGACTTTCAAAATTGGGCGATACGACATATCGATGCGACTGTCTCAGATGACGACCTAAATAGAATCATATTAAATTCCAATACATGCATTAATAATGCACCGGTGGAAAAACTTTGCAGGGTTATTCGACAGAGTGCTGAAAATGCCCTGATGGAATCTGCACGGATGCGACGATAAAATTTGGGGATAGGTTCTACGCCTATGTCAGCGGCATCCTTGCTGTATGACGCCAACGGCAATATGACCRGTGACGCTCCTGGTACGGCGCGCCGACTTTGTATCGTTACAAAGGAAATTAACCGATGAGCATTCCAAACATTAAGATCTTCATGATTGCAATTTCGTGCTTATTGCCGCCATTGACTGCATGGGCCAAATCACCCTGTGATGGTATTGACCGACGTTTAAACTTATCTGAAATACCGAAGCTACGCATAGAGGTGGGACATCAATTAAATGTCGACAACGTAGAGATTTTACAATCTTTTAAAAGCCTTAGCTGGACGATTTTGTATGCAGCCTCAGATGAGACTGACCCTGCATTTTTATTTTATTCAGACAACCCAATCAACCATCACTTTATAACTCTATGGAGTGGCGGAGCGAAGCCTGATGAGGAGCAAGCTATTAGTTCATGGCTTCAGAAAAACGCCAAAGGCATTCCTACCAATCTAGCGCAATGTTTTGTATGGCACGTGACGAAAGATCGAGACATGTAAACAAATCTCCGCTCGAAAAGCTAAAACATCTTTCCCCATGCTGGGGGGGAAGATCGATAATTTAGGCCACATCAAACAAGGTCAAGCCCGAGTCCCCACATTGCTTTACGGTG
>NZ_JBFTMK010000583.1:0-4727 GCF_056396965.1 Pseudomonas sp. 05N434 | reverse complement strand
TGTCTTCGTCGCAACCACGGGACAGTTCCGGCGATTCAACTTCCACCAGGTCCCAGGACACGCTCTTGGTGTCGACCATGGCTTTGACCTTGGCCATTTCGCCGTTGTATTCGCCAGCGACGATTTTGCCGTGGCCCGCCGCTTCCCATGGTGCGTAGAAGGCTTTGACCTGCGCCGCCTTGTTCGCCCCGCCAAAGGACACCACGGTCAGGTCCGGGCCAGCCGCCATCGCGTGCGCCGCGCCGATCATGCCGACGACCAGGGCGGTGAATTTCAGGGATCTCAACATTTATTGTTCTCTCCACGTGCAGGGTTGGTGTTGGTGAAGCAGGGGGCGATCAATGCGCCTCTAGAAGTGGGTCGAGCGCGCGAACGTGTTCGACCTGCCAGCCAAGCGGTACCACGTCGCCGACAGCCAGCGCAGGATCGAGCTCGGCAATCGGTTGTTTCACGAAGAAGTCGGTCTTGCCGCAGACTTCCAGGCGAACCCGGACGTGGTCGCCCAGATAGATGAATTCCGCCACCCTTCCCGAGAAGCGGTTGACACAGGACTCGCTCGAGCCATTGAGGCTCACGCGCTCCGGACGAATCGACAGTGTGACGGGTTCGCCGGTCTTGCCGACGTTGACCGCCAGTGCTTCAACCTTTTCACCACGACCGAGCTCGACCACGCAGCGATCACCGGTGTGGCTGTGCAAGCGGCCGTTGAGGCGGTTGTTCTCGCCGATGAAGTTGGCGACGAAAGTATTTTTCGGCTCTTCGTAGAGCGTGCGCGGTGGCGCGATCTGCTGGATCTCGCCCTGGTGGAATACGGCGACGCGGTCGGACATGGTCAGGGCTTCGCCCTGGTCGTGGGTCACGTAGACCACGGTCACGCCGAGGCGCTGGTGCAGGTGTTTGATTTCCATCTGCATGTGTTCACGCAGTTGTTTGTCCAGTGCGCCGAGGGGTTCGTCCATCAGCACCAGTTGCGGTTCGAACACCAGGGCACGGGCCAGGGCCACACGCTGCTGCTGACCGCCGGACAGTTGCGCCGGATAGCGCTGGGCGAAGGTGTCGAGCTGAACCATGCTCAGCACACGCTTGACCCGGTCACTGACGTCGCTTTTGTTCAAGCCGCGCACGGTCAGCGGGAACGCCAGGTTCTCGGACACGGTCATGTGCGGAAACAACGCGTAGTTCTGGAACACCATGCCGATGTCGCGCTTGTGCGGTGGCACGTTGTTGATGGAACGCCCGGCCAGTTGAATCTCCCCGGCGGTCGGGGTTTCGAAGCCGGCGAGCATCATCAGACTGGTGGTTTTGCCGGAACCGGACGGCCCGAGCAAGGTCAGGAATTCGCCTTTGCGAATTTCCAGGTTGAGGTCTTTGACGATCAGGTTCTCGCCGTCGTAGCTCTTTTGCACTCCACGAAAGCTGACCAGAATATCGCTGGCCCCTGCACTTGAATCAACCTGGCTCATACCCACACCTTTGTTATTGATGACTGCTGTGGACTAAGCCTAGTGGACGCTGGGAGCCGCGCAAATCGGGGCGCAGGAGAGAATCGCCTCAGCCGGATGGAAGGTTGGGGGTAGGGATTGCCCTACAAGGATGGCGGGGATGGATATGTCGATTCTTGATGGCGACAGACGGTGAGCTGCAAGCCACAGGAACCGGGTTGCCTGAAGCCAAAAGCTTCGCGGGCAAGCCTCGCTCCTACAAAATCCACAGTGAACCCTGGATCACAGGAGTTTGTGTTCCATCGCGTACTTCACCAGTTCGGCCAGGGAGGTGATGTTGAGTTTCTGCATCAGCCGCGCCTTGTGGGTACTGATGGTTTTGCTGCTCAAGGCCAGTTGCTGGGCGATGTCGTTTACGTTGGCGCCCTGGGCCAGGCGTTCGAATACCGAGAATTCACGCTCCGACAGCAGCGAATGCAGCGGCCGCGTGTCGGTCAGGMCGACTTCGAAAACCATGCGGTCGGCCAGGTCCGGATCGATGTAGCGCCCGCCCGCCGCGACCTTGCGAATCGCCGTCAGCAACAATGCCGGATCACTGTCCTTGGTCGCGTAACCCGCAGCGCCGACCTTCAACGCCCGAGCGGCCATCTGCGCTTCGTCGTGCATCGACAGCACCAGAATCGCCGGCGGATTGCTCATGGCGCGAATCCGCGGGATCGCCTCCAGGCCGTTGACCCCGGGCATGGAGATGTCCAGCAACACCACTTCGCAGGGAACATGGCGCAAGGTATCGAGCAACTGCTCGCCATTGCTCGCCTCCCCGACCACCAGCAAGTCCTTGGCCAGGCCGATCAATTGCTTGATGCCTTCGCGAACGATGGTGTGGTCTTCGGCTACCAATACACGGATCACGTTCTTCTCCATTCTTCTTATGTCAGAACCAAGATCTATCGCAGGCTTGCCTGCAAAGGCGCCAGCTCAAACAACACAAAACCATCAGGCTTCATCCAGCGGCACTCGCACCGTCAGGGTCGTGCCCTCCCCCGGCTCACTCTCAAGCGACAATTGCCCGCCCATGATCAACACCCGCTCACGCATGCCAACCACGCCGAAGGATGTCGGCCTGCCAGGCGCAGCGACAAATCCTACGCCATCATCGCTGACAGTCAGACAAAGCTCATCGCCCTCAAGGGCCAGCGTCAGTTCAACAGTATGCGCCTGGGCGTGGCGCATGACATTGGTCAGCGCCTCCTGAAGGATCCGGAACAGGCCGATGGCCTTGGCATCGCTGAGCACCGGCAAGTTATCCGGCACTTGTACCAGACACGGAATATGCGTGCGCGCCTCGAACCGTCGGGCCTGCCACTCGATGGCCGAGGCGATCCCGGCATCGAGAATCGGTGGCCGCAGCGCCGTGGCCACATCACGCACCAGTTGAAACAGCTGCGCGATCAAACGCTTCATGCTGTTCAAGCGCTCGTGCAGGCCCGGATCGAGCTGCGCATACGCCAACTCGCACATGGACGTTTCCAGCTTCAACACCGTCAACATCTGCCCCAGCTCGTCGTGAACTTCCCGGGCAATCCGCGCCTTCTCCTCTTCCCTCACGCTCTCCAGGTGCGCAGACAACTCGCGCAACTGCTCACGGGAGCTGGCCAGCTCCAGCTCGATGCGCTTGCTCTCGGTGATGTCCCAGACGATCCCGTCCCAGACATAGGCGCCGTCTTCCAGTCGGCGGGTAATGGCCTTGATCTCAGCCCAGCGTTGTTCGCCCTGACGGGTCAGAATCCGTCCCTGCCACGACCAGTCGCTGTCGGTGTCCAGTGCATGGTCCTGGGTCTGGTGATAACTGGCCTTGTCATCCGGATGCACCAGGCTGCGCAGGCCTTTGTCCCGTTGGGCCAGGGTGGCCGGCGAGTAGCCCACCAGGCTCTCGCTGCCTTCACTGATGTAGGCAAAGTCGATCTGCCCGGTTACTGGTGCGCGCTCCAGACGAAAGACCAATCCGGGGACGTTGGCGGCGATGCCCTGCAGCCGCGCTTCGCTTTCCTGCAAGGCGGCCAGGGCGCGACGACGCTCGGTGACATCATTGAGGTAAACCACCAGGTATTCGCCCTCGCGAAAACGCAAGAAGCTCAACGAGACATCCGCCGGCAGAATACTGCCATCGGCCCGCACACAATTGGTTTCGAAACTTAGCGGCCCTTCCTCACTGGCCCGGGCGCGTTTCCACAGGCTCAGCCAGCGGTCCATGTGCAAACCGGGCTCGAAATCGATCAAGGGTCGATCAATGATCCCGCCCGCCGGATAGCCGAGCATGCTTTCGGCGGCACGGTTGGCGTAGCGCACATGGCTGTCCCAGTTGACCCAAAGGATGCCGACGGTGCTTTGATCGATGGAAAACTGCGTGAGACGCAAGGCTTCTTCGCTGGCCTCGCGCAGGGCAATGTCTTCGCGCGCCGCCAGCAAACGTTGCTCCAGACTGTGTTGCTGACGACGCTGCCAGAACACAATGGCCATGCTGCTCAGCAATAACACCAGCAACAGCAGGCATAGGTTTTTCCAGAAAACCGGTGAATCGGACAGCCGCGGGTACTTGGGTTGCAGCCATTGATCGTGCAGTCGCTCGAGGTCTTTGGCCGGAATCGCGCGCAGCGCGTTTTCGACGATGCCGGCCAACTCCGGCCAGTCCCGACGCGTGGCCACTCGCAACAGTTGCGGGAAACCGATGTCGCCCACCACGGCCAGCCCGGCAAACTCGGGTTCGGCTGACAGACGCCCGAATTGCGCTTCATCGACCACCGCGTAACCGGCCTGCTGACTCAACAACAGTTGCAGCGCCTGGCGCTCCAGAGGCACGCCCTGCAGGTTCAAATGCGGATAGGTACTACGCAAGAAATCGGCGGTGACGCTGGGCATGCGCACGGCGACGCGGGTCTGACTGTCGAGTTTTTCCAGCTCCACCACCCCCGTACTCTTCTGGTCGCTGACCACCAGTTGCGGCACCCGCATGTACGGATCGGAAAATTGCCAGAGTCGTAAACCGGCGGGAGTCTGGGTCAGTCCCGGCGCGATATCGATATCGCCTTCGCGCGCGGCGGCTTCCAGTTGCGCAAGATCAGGATAATTACGCCAGCTCAGCTCGACCTTGAGCGACTTGGCCAGCCACTTCATCAACTCGATGTTGACCCCGGACAGGCGCTGCAAGCGGCGATCGTATTGGGCATAGGGCACTTGCAATACAACCCCGACCCGCAACTCTTCATGCTGCGCCAGCCATTGCTG
>NZ_JBFTMK010000582.1:0-3071 GCF_056396965.1 Pseudomonas sp. 05N434 | reverse complement strand
GAAGAAAATCGCCGAAGACGCGAAGAAGAAAGCGACTGCCGATGCCGCGAAGAAGAAAGCGCAGGATGCGGCTCGCAAATCGGTAGAGGACAAGAAGGCTCAGGCTCTGGCTGACTTGCTGTCCGATAAGACCGAGCGTCAGCAGGCTTTGGCGGATGAGCAAGGCGATGAAACCGCGGGCAACTTTGATGATCTGATTCGTTCGCGAGCATCTGAAGGTTGGGCGCAGCCACCGTCGGCCCGCAAGGGCATGAAGGTGATTCTGCAAATCAACATGCTCCCTGACGGAACGATCTCCGGTGTTTCGGTTGCTCATTCCAGCGGTGACGCGCCGTTCGACAGTTCTGCAGTCGCGGCTGTAAAAAATATTGGTCGATTGACCGAAATGCAGGGTCTGAAGCCAGCTGATTTCGCACCCTATCGTTCATTCAAGATGACATTCACACCTGAGGATCTAGCCTTGTGAGAAACCTTCTTCGAGGACTGCTTGTAGTCATGTTCTGCTTTGCAGGACTGGCCACGGCAGATGAAAAAAATATCCTGGTCAGCAGTGGCAGCTCCCAGGCAACTCCAATTGCCGTTGTGCCTTTCGGCTTCCAGGGCGGTAGCGTGCTGCCGGACGACATGGCTGAGATTATCGGTAACGACCTGCGCAATTCGGGTTACTACGCGCCGATTCCAAAGCAGAACATGATCAGCCAGCCAAGCCAGGCCAGCGAAATCATCTACCGTGACTTCAAGGCGGTGGGTGCCCAGTACGTCATGGTCGGCAGCATTGTTCCGGCGGGCGGTCGCCTGCAGGTGCAGTACGCACTGTTCAACGTCGCCACCGAGCAGCAAGTGCTGACCGGCAGCGTGTCGGGCGGCGTCGATCAACTGCGCGACATGGCGCACTACATCTCCGACCAGTCGTTCGAAAAACTCACTGGTATCAAAGGTGCGTTCTCGACGCGTCTGCTGTACGTGACGGCCGAGCGTTTCTCTGAGAAGAACACTCGCTACACACTGCAACGTTCGGACTACGACGGTGCCCGTGCCGTGACGCTGCTGCAATCGCGCGAGCCAATCCTGTCGCCGCGTTTCGCACCGGATGGCAAGCGCATTGCCTACGTGTCGTTCGAGCAGAAGCGTCCACGCATTTTCATGCAGAACATCGACACCGGTCGCCGTGAGCAGATCACCAACTTCGAAGGCCTGAATGGCGCGCCAGCCTGGTCGCCGGATGGCAATCGCCTGGCATTCGTGTTGTCGAAAGACGGTAACCCGGACATCTACGTGATGAACCTGGGGTCGCGTCAGATCACCCGTGTCACCAATGGTCCTGGCATCAATACCGAACCGTTCTGGGGTAAGGATGGTTCGACCATCTACTTCACCTCTGACCGTGGCGGCAAGCCTCAGATCTATAAAACCAGCGCAGGCGGTGGTGGTGCGGAGCGTGTGACCTTCATCGGTAACTACAATGCCAACCCTAAACTGTCGGCCGATGAAAAGACCCTGGTAATGATTCACCGCCAGGACGGTTTCACCAACTTCAAGGTGGCGGCCCAGGATTTGCAGCGCGGTAGTGTAAAGATCCTCACTGATAGCACTCTGGACGAGTCTCCTACTGTTGCGCCCAACGGCACYATGGTAATCTACGCCACCCGCCAGCAGGGCCGGGGAGTCTTGATGCTCGTGTCCATTAATGGACGCGTGAGGCTCCCGCTTCCTACCGCACAAGGCGAAGTCAGAGAACCGTCCTGGTCCCCTTACCTGAACTGACGCGGCGCTATACGTTTTACTTAACACACTGGGGTTCATTAGGAGTTTCACGATGGAAATGCTGAAGTTTGGTAAATTTGCTGCGCTGGCTCTGGCCATGGCTGTAGCTGTAGGTTGCTCGTCCAAAGGCGGCGACAACGCCGGTGAAGGCGCTGTAGATCCAAACGCTGGTTACGGCGCTAACACTGGTGCAGTTGACGGCTCCCTGAGCGAAGAAGCTGCTCTGCGCGCAATCACCACCTTCTACTTCGAATACGACAGCTCGGACCTGAAGCCAGAAGCCATGCGCGCTCTGGACGTTCACGCCAAAGACCTGAAAGCAAACGGCGCTCGCGTTGTTCTGGAAGGCAACACCGACGAACGTGGTACTCGTGAGTACAACATGGCACTGGGCGAGCGTCGTGCGAAAGCCGTTCAGCGCTACCTGGTACTGCAAGGTGTTTCCCCAGCTCAGCTGGAACTGGTTTCCTACGGCGAAGAGCGTCCAGTTGCTACCGGCAACGACGAGCAGTCCTGGGCTCAAAACCGTCGCGTCGAACTGCGTAAGTAATTCGTCATGCGAACGTGCCGTCGTGCTGTAACTATTTTGGCTCTCAGTCTCGCACCGCTTGCGGTGTGGGCTGCGGTTCCTGTGGTCGAGGACAACTCCGGCTATAACAATAGCGGGAGCAGTTATCCGCCTGCAGGTTACGGTACGAACGGCGCCTATGCCGGGGGAGGGGTTTCGGCCCCTGTCTCGGCACAGGGCGAGCTGTTCAACCAACTGCAATCGATGCAGGAGCAGATCTCGCGCCAACAAGGCATCATTGAAGTTCTGCAAAATGATGTAGCGCGCATGAAGCAAGAGAACCTGGAGCGATATCAGGATCTTGATCGGCGCATAGGAACCGGCGTTGCACCAGCCGCGACTCCTGATAATTCTTCCGCCGGTGGCAATTTGAATGCCCCCGGTGCAGCAGCCGGCGCAGGTGCGGGAGCGGCTGCCGCTCAAGCCCCGGCCGCGGGTGGCGAACCGGCTGACCCGGCGAAGGAAAAACTGTATTACGATGCAGCCTTCGACCTGATCAAAGCCAAGGATTTCGACAAGGCCAGCCAGGCTTTCGCCGCATTCCTGCGCAAATACCCGAACAGCCAATACGCGGGCAATGCCCAGTACTGGTTGGGGGAAGTGAACCTGGCCAAAGGCGATCTGCAAGGTGCGGGTCAGGCATTTGCCAAGGTTTCGCAGTTGTACCCCAAGCACCCCAAAGTGCCTGATTCGCTGTACAAGCTCGCTGATGTAGAGCGTCGTCTCGGTCATACCGACC